>JBGTJY010000911.1:0-2549 GCA_041744855.1 Candidatus Hydrogenedentales bacterium | reverse complement strand
GGCCGGTTCAAATGCACCCGTTGCGGATCGACAAAGACCGAGGCCAGGCCAGAATGGCCGTCGCACTGCAACGCGGGTGCCTGACCACGTCCGGCGAGGTCAGTGCTCTTCCGCGTTGAGAGCTACCCTCAACATTCGAAGACACGCTTCCGCCTGCTCTTTCGTGTCGCCATGGCACTGCTCCGAGATGTCCCTGAGGTCGCGAATCGCAACCTCGACGGCGGTGACAAGATCGATCTCAGTCGTTTCGTCTTTAGTTCGGAACCTGATTACTTGGCCCACGCTTCTACCCTCGCAAACGAGAATCACCGAATTCAGCAACATGCGGGCGAAGGGTTAACTGTAGGTAGGCGGGGCACGGGCAACGGGACCGCCGTTGCGTGCACGCCCTCAGCCGAGTCTCGTCATTACCGCGTGTTCCCGCAGTCGGAGTTAACCACCGGTTAACCTCACACAACTCATAATTTTCATCGCGTTAGGTGCCGCCCGACTACACCCTTCCCCACACCCTGCGGTGCCTAACGCCCCACTGACCCCTTGGCGTGTTTCTAGCCGCGCTCGATTGACCTTCAAAGAAGGTCGAGAAGCACATGCGCAAAGTCGCGCTCAACACCGTGTTATGAACGCGGCTCCATAAGCCTGCGCGTCACTCCAGCCATTGGCCTTGCGGAACGGCTCTGGTCGATGGAAGAAATTGCAGAACTTGTCGAGGCGGCAGTTCCGAAACGGGCCGGCCGGAGCGCTAAGAGCGCGGTTGCCGCGCGCGTTGAGCATGTCCGAGTTCGGGCGCTGAGCGGACATGACGCGGACGGCTTCCACTTCGCAAAATGACTCTTATCGGACAAGATGCCTCTCAGGAGGACTCTCAACTAGGTTGCGCGCAAGAGCTCCATGCCGTATCCATTCTGTTCCCCTTTGGAGACAAACCATGCTTCGGCTCCTCGCGGCGTTTGTTATCGGGGTGTTGGGAGTAACGACTTCGGCGCAGGCCGACTCATTGTTCGACGCGGCCGGACGAGGCGATCCGAAATCTGTGGAAACGTTTTTGCGAGACGGACGCGACGTAGACGAGCGTGGGCACAACGCAGAAACGCCGCTCATTGCCGCTGCGCTCGCGGGCGAAGTCGCAATCGCCGAACTTTTGATTGCCCACGGTGCTGACGTGATGGCCCGAAACAAGGGCGGGCTGACGCCGCTTCATGCGGCCGCTTATTCGGGTAGCGCCGAGGTGGCGCTCCTTCTTTTGGACCATGGGGCGGCACTTGAAGACAAGACTAATGTCTCCGGCACGACTCCTCTGATAGTGGCTGCCGAGCAGAATCATGTCGCCGTTGCAGAGTTGTTGCTGGCGCGCGGTGCCGATCTGAAAGTGACCGACCGCGATGGCTTCGACGCGCTTTCTCAGGCGTGGTCAAAAAAGCGGACCGAGATGGTCCGTCTGCTGAAGCAGCACGGTGCCGTGTGCCAACCTGTCGAAATCTTGGGAAGTGAGGATTATTATCGCCGCTGCGTTGAGGCCGGCACCTAGGAGGATCACATGCGCTCTCCAAGCAAAGTTCTCGCCCGCCTTAGCCTAGGCGGACTATTAGCACTAACCGTTTGCGGTTCCGCCTCGGCAGGCGACGTGGTCAACACTGGCCTTTTCGGTGGCGTAGCAATCATGGGATACGACACAGTCGCTTATTTCACCGACGGTAAGGCGACAAAGGGTTCGGAAGACTTTGCGTACGACTGGTTAGGCACGCCTTGGTATTTTGCCAATGCGGAACACCGCGACATGTTTGCTGCCGACCCCGAGAAATACGCACCGCAGTTCGGCGGGTACTGCACGATGGGCATTGGCGTTGACGGGCACGCTGCAGAGAACATCGATCCCGAAACGGCCTGGCGGATAATCGATGGCAAGCTGTACTTCGTTTACGACCCAACCTATGTCGAGGAACTCGATGGGCCGGCGCGCGAGGAATGGCTGGCAAAGGCGGAGGCGAATTGGCCGGCTGCGCAGGCTCAGGTCGAACAGGACCGCGCGGCGGAGTTTCACTGAGTTGGGGAGAAGTGGAAGACCTTCGCGGGATTGACGTAGGTATATTCGAGTTCGTCCTGAGCCTGCGCACTTCTTCGATATATGAAGCCACACAGCGGGCGACCCAGGGAAACCGATTCGATCTCTTCGCAGAACATGTCGGCGGAGACAAAAGCACGCCCGGTCGCAATCTGATTTGGTGTTCGAAACGCAAATTTCCCATTCGCCTGAATTTGCGTTAGCGCCGGATCACCGGTTTCGAGGCGACCTGTCCAGGTCCTACCAAAAGCAAGACGGCGAATTTCTTCCGCGGAGACTTTGTCGCTGGACTCGGCCCGGAATCCATAAGGCCACTCATTGAGGCCCCCCTGACTCATAGCATCAAGAAGCCTGGCGACGTCTTCCTTGTTGCGAAAATGCGAAAGGAGAATACGGTAAGTCTCGACGCTGAAGTTTGGAGCCAGTCTTACCGCCTCCGCGGCGGCAACACGCGCGTCTTCGATTTGCCCCACCCATGCGTACGCCG
>JBGTJY010000910.1:0-1679 GCA_041744855.1 Candidatus Hydrogenedentales bacterium | reverse complement strand
CGCGTCGACGCGGACGTGCCGATCGAAGACACGGTCGGCGCGATGGCGGATCTGGTGCAAGCGGGAAAAGTCCGCTACATCGGCCTTTCGGAAGCCGGACCAAAAACGATCAGACGCGCGCATGAAATTCATCCGATCACGGCGCTGCAAACCGAGTTTTCATTGTGGAGCCGCGAACCAGAGGATGACTTTCTCGCGCTCGTGCGCGATCTCGGCATCGGCTTCGTCGCCTACAGTCCGCTCGGGCGCGGCTTTCTGACCGGACAAATCAAGAGCTTGGACGACTTGCCGGAAGGCGACTACCGGCGCGATTCACCGCGCTTTCAGGCTGACAACTTCACGAAGAATCTGAAGCTCGTCGAGCGCATGCAGACGATGGCAAAAGAGAAAGGCATCGCCGCTTCGCAACTGGCGCTGGCGTGGGTGATGGCGCAGGGCCCGGACATCGTGCCGATCCCTGGAACCAGGCGGCGCGGATATCTTGAGGAAAACGTGCGCGCTGCTGAAGTCGAACTCGACGCGGAAGATCTCGTGCGGCTCGACGAACTTGCACCGCGTGACGCCGCGGCTGGATCGCGTTATCCGGAAACCATGATGAGCGCGTTGGGCCGCTGATCGCTGAACGCTTCCGCACTCTCCCGATAAAGCATTCGAGGGCAGGCTCTAGCAGAAATCCCGGGGACGGGCGATGGACCTCCCTCAACGCTTCTCAACCCCCTTTTTACAATTGCGGCGTAGTTTTTACATGGTGTTCCGGCTCCTCTCCTCGACGGCCCGCCCGAAAACGGCCGGAACACAACTTGCGTCATAGTGTTTCCCCAAGCGGAAGCGACGCGCAAGTCGAGCGGCTGCAGCTAGCGTTCGTAGCGCAAATCACTCATGACCGACTTATCCATGCCCCCGAGAAAAAGCAATCCCTTTGACAGCAATCTCGCGCGCGTCAATAGCAGTTACGCTGCGTATCACGATGGAGAACTGGTACGTCCGTTCGCGCCCCACCTCGCGCCGTCGACCCTGGCCGAACAAGTCCATGGATCTTTTCGCGATCACGTCCTCGATCCGGATTTTTCCTGCATTGGCGCCAAGTCGGCGATTTCGCGCAACAGTTATCGGGTCGGCCAATACGGAACGCTCGCATCGGCCGAGGCGACGGCCGGCCTCGCTCGCGATCTTTACGAATTCGACCGGGACCAGGCCAGCTTCGAGGGCAACTTATAGACCTTTCTCGCGAGCTTCGCCGATCCGGTTCCGCGAACCGAAGAAGAATTCGAGCGCCTGCTGTGGGCGCAATTACAGCGTCTGCACGAGATCGATCGCGCGCATCATGGCTGGGATCCGGCGGTCAGCAACGATCCCGCTAACGCCGAGTTTTCGTTCAGTTTCGCCGAGCAGGGGTTTTTCGTGGTTGGTCTGCATCCGCGGAGTTCGCGCCTGGCGCGACGCTTCGCGTGGCCGGCGCTGGTATTCAATCCGCATAACCAGTTCGAACAGTTGCGCGAATCCGGTCATTTCGATCGCATGCAGTCGGTCATTCGTGAGCGCGAATTGGCTTTGCAGGGAAGCCTCAATGCCAACCTGAGCAATTTCGGCGAGCAATCGGAGGCGCTTCAATACTCGGGGCGGCAAGTTGAGGCGGGATGGCGGTGTCCGTTTTTGCCCCACAAATAAATAGCATCCGC
>JBGTJY010000909.1:0-3489 GCA_041744855.1 Candidatus Hydrogenedentales bacterium | reverse complement strand
GCGTTCAGCATGACTTCGAGACTCATGAGCATGTACAGAATGTTGCGCCGCACCATGATTCCGACGAGGCCGATCGCGAATAGCACGGCGGCGAGAACAAGTCCATGGTCCAATGGAATTTCGGCCACGCCTAGCGGTCCTGTTTCGAACGATGGGGTTCGCGGCGGCCGAGATGGTACGCGCCGATCAGGCCGGCCAACAACAGCATCGATGCAAGCTCGATGACGACGATGTACGGTCCGTAAAGGGCCTTGCTCACTTCCTGGGGCTCGACGATGCGATTACCGGGAATCGAAGAAACGTCGCCGCGCACAATCCAAATGACTTCAGCGAGAAGCACGGCGGCGAGCAGGCTCGGGCCAATCCACGTGCGCGCGGAAAGCCATACGCGTTCCTGCGCGGCGGCCTGCGGGCCCTGATTGAGCATCATGATCACGAACACGAACAGAACCATGATCGCGCCGGCATACACGATGGCCTGCAGTGCCGCGATGTACGGCGCTCCGAGCGCGAAATAGATCAAGGAACCCGCCAACAACGAGACGATCAAGTAGATCAACGCGTGAACGGCGTTCGAACGCGAGATCGCCATCAGCGTCGAGGCGGTGGCAACGGCCGCGGCTATGTAGAAGACGGTAGTCATGGTTTTCGCGTCCGCGTTACGGCAACAGACTCCGAACGTCGACGGGCGGCGTCTCGTTCTCGGCCTCCCCCTTGTCCGTCCCGCGAATCGCCAAGCCCGCCACGCGATAAAAGTTGTAACCCGGATACTTGCCCTCGCCGTTGATCAGCAAGTCTTCCTTCTCGTACACCAAATTCTGACGGTTGTACTCGCACATCTCGAAATCCGGCGTCAGTTGGATCGCATAGGTCGGGCATGCTTCTTCGCAATAGCCGCAGAATATGCAGCGCGAAAAGTTGATTCGGAAAAACTCGGGATAGCGGCGCCCATACGAGTCCTCCGTCGCCTGCAACGAAATGCAATCGACGGGACACGCCACCGCGCAGAGGTAACACCCGACGCAGCGCTCCTCGCCGTCGGGGTCGCGGGTCAACACAATCCGGCCGCGCCACCTCGGGAAGAGGTACGGCTTTTCCTCGGGATACTGAATGGTCACACGTTTGGCGAACGTGTGCTTGAATACGATCCACATGCTGCGCAGGAGACTGAAGAGTCCCGTCACGATCTCGATAAGTGGGCGGATCATCGCGTCAGTTTCTCAGGAGAATGACGGCGCCGGTCAGCATGAGATTCAGCAGCGAAAGCGGCAACATGAGTTTCCACCCGAACGCCATCAATTGGTCGTAGCGCAGGCGCGGCAACGAAGCCCGCACGAGAACAAAGACGCAGATAAAGAAAAACAGCTTGAGAAAAAACCAGACGACGGGCGGAAGAAACGGTCCATGCCAGCCGCCGAGAAACAACGTCACCAGCAGCGCCGAAATGAGCGTAATCGCGATGTATTCGCCGACGAAAAACATGCCGAACTTCATACCCGAATATTCAGAGTGGAAACCCGCGACCAACTCGCTTTCTGCCTCGGGAAGATCGAACGGAATGCGGTGCGTCTCGGCAATGCCCGCGATGAAAAACACGATGAATCCGATCGGCTGCAAGACGATGAACCACAGGCCTTCCTGCGCGTCGACGATTTCCTTCATGCTGAACGAGCCGGTCAGGGCGACGACGCCCATCAGCGAAAGGCCCATGAACACTTCGTAAGCCATCATTTGAGCGGAGGCGCGCAGGCCGCCGAGCAGCGCGTATTTGTTGTTCGACGACCACCCCGCCAGCGCGACGCTGTAAACCCCCAGCGAAGACATGGCGAGGAAAAACAGAACGCCGATATCCAGATTGCTGACCAGAATTCCCGGAGCGAACGGAATCACGGCGAACGACATTAGGGCCGTCACCATGATGATCGCCGGCGCTAGAACGAAGACCGGCTTGTCCGCGAACGGCGGAATCCAATCTTCCTTGAAAAAAATCTTGATCACGTCGGCAACGACCTGGCCGAGTCCAAATGGCCCGACGCGATTCGGGCCGTAACGGTCTTGCCACAGCGCGAGGAGCCGGCGTTCGAGCCAGATAAGCAGCGCGGCGATCGTGAGCAACGAGCCCAAGACGAACGCGATTGAAAAGAGTGGTTGCGCGGAATTCATTTCGCGAATTCCTGCGCGACGGCAAGTACATTCGCGGCCGCCTTCTCGGCGAAGAGGGATTTCCTAAGTTCGATTCGCGCCGGCAGCGGAGGATGCGGCATTCCAATCAACCCCGACGGCAGACCGGCGATACCTCGCGCGATCGATGGGCTGACGACAACGGGCGCGGTCCATTGCAGATCGCCCAGCAAAATGGCGGCGAGATCCCCGTTGGCCACGCCGTGAGCGGCCGCGTCGTTGGGGTGTAGCATCACATACGGCTCGGGCGCCATTTCTTGCACGGCGGGCGCGAGTGCGCTCAATTCCTCGGAGCCGAAAATGTGGAAGATCGGCAACGCAACCAGCTCGCCGTTGGTTTCCGGCGCATTGTCCGGCGGCATGTAGTAGACGAATTGCGACTCAGGTATCGGCTCGATCAGGCGTATGCCGGGATCGCCGCCTTCGAGCGGCCCGTTCACTTCTTCCTGGAAACGCGTGATCGATTGCGCGGAATTCCAGCCCGGCGTCCAGAACGACGACATCAACGCGGCAGGCGTCATAAACGAAAAGCCTTCCATCGAAAATGAGAGCGGAGAGTCCGGATCCGCGGCGACGCCTTTTTCGGCGACGGCCACGTGCGCGGTCATCGCGGTGCGCCCGCTAAAGCGATGCGACTGCCGCGGAATTTTCAATCCGCCCACGCGGAACGCCGCGCTCGGCGCCGCGTCGAGAATGTGGCTGAACGCGGGAATCTCGGAGACGAGCGCATTCAGGAAGTCATCGAAGCTGATCCACTCGTCCTGTTTGCCGCGGCCCGAGACTGCCCGGAGCCGCCGCAACCAACGCCAACTCTCGGTGATTTCGCCTTCCGGGTTGAACACCTGCATCATTCGCTGCGCGCGCCCGATATTGTTCACGACGGTACCGTCGCCTTCGGCAAACGTCGCGCCCGGCAATACGTACTCTGCCTTGTCGGTCGTCGCGTGCAACCGATGGTCGAGCACGATCACGTGTTTCGCCTTCGCGAGCATCTGGTCCGCCATGGAAGACGGCACGCGGCGATACAGATCGTTCTCGAGCACGACCAGCGTGTCCGCCTCGCCCTTCGCGATGACCTCGGCCGCGTGCTCGATGTGTCCACCGCCGAACAATCCCAATCCCACGGAATTGCACTCGTTCGCGGTGTAGTAGATGCTCGCCGGTTTTCCGTTGCGGCACAAGGCCCACGCGACGTTTGCCGCAGCGTGAATCACCTCGACGCTGCGGCACGAGGGGCCGGAGACGATCAACGGCTTCTCCGCGGAGAGCAACGCGCGCGCGATCCGTTCGGCTTCCGCGCGCAACTCC
>JBGTJY010000908.1:0-1538 GCA_041744855.1 Candidatus Hydrogenedentales bacterium | reverse complement strand
GACCGCGCTCAATCTCGCCGTGGCGTTGGCGGAATCGCGCTTTCTCGAGAAGCAGGGCTGCGAGCTGATCGGCGCGCGGCTCGAGGCGATCATGAAAAGCGAGGACCGCGGCCAATTCCGAGAGGCGATGCACAAGATTGGCCTCGTGACGCCGCGCAGCGCGGTGGTCCACAACCTGAGCGCGGCGCAGGCTATTGGCGAGGAGCTGAACTATCGCGTCGTCGTGCGGCCCGCATTCACGCTCGGCGGTACCGGCGCGGGGATGGCATTCAACAAGGAAGAATTCAACAAGGTCGTGCAGTGGGGCATCGACCTTAGTCCCGTGCGCGAAGTGTTGATCGAGGAGTCCGTGCTCGGCTGGAAAGAATACGAGCTCGAGGTGATGCGCGACATCAAGGACAACGTCGTGATCATCTGCTCGATTGAAAACGTCGACCCGATGGGCATTCACACGGGCGACAGCATCACCGTGGCGCCCGCGCAAACGTTGACGGACCGCGAATATCAGACGATGCGCGACGCCTCCATCGCCATCATCCGCGAGATCGGGGTCGATACCGGCGGGTCGAACATCCAATTCGCCGTGAACCCCGACGACGGGCGGATGGTCGTGATCGAGATGAATCCGCGCGTATCGCGCAGCAGCGCGCTTGCGTCGAAGGCGACCGGGTTTCCAATCGCGAAGATCGCCGCGAAACTCGCCGTGGGTTACACGCTGGACGAAATCCCGAACGACATTACGAAAGTCACGCCGGCGTCCTTCGAGCCGACCATCGACTATTGCGTGACCAAAATCCCGCGCTGGGCGTTCGAAAAGTTTCCCGGCTCGGATTCGACTTTGTCGGTGCAGATGAAGAGCGTCGGCGAGACGATGAGCATCGGCCGAACATTTCGCGAGTCGCTGCAGAAGGCGATCCGCGGACTCGAGATCGGGCGATTCGGCCTCGGCGCGGACGGCAAGGACTCCGTTGTCGTCGATATGATGGATGGCGAATCAGCGAAAGACGCGCTCGTGCGCAAGGTCCGCACGCCGCGCCCCGGCCGCATGCTCGATTTGGCGTCCGCGATACGGCTGGGCGCAAGCGTCGAGGAATTGCACGAGGCGACGCACATCGACCCATGGTTTCTGCGGAATATCCGCGACATCGTGCGCGAAGAAAGCGATATTCGCAAGGCTGGTCCAGGCGACCGTGCGACCTGGCGGCGTGCGAAACAGACGGGATTTTCGGATCGGCAACTCGCGCACTTGTGGGGCATGAAGCATGACGACGTGCGCAAACGCCGCAAAGAACTCGGCGTTGTGCCTACGTACAAACTCGTCGACACGTGCGCGGCCGAATTCGAGGCGTACACGCCCTATTATTACTCGACCTACGGCGACGAGGATGAGGTGCGGCCTTCGACCAAAGACAAGATCATGATCATCGGCGGCGGCCCCAACCGGATCGGCCAGGGGATCGAGTTCGACTACTGCTGCGTCCACGCGGCTTACGCCTGCCGCGAGCTGGGCCTGGAATCCGTGATGATCAACTCCAACC
>JBGTJY010000907.1:0-7430 GCA_041744855.1 Candidatus Hydrogenedentales bacterium | reverse complement strand
TGACGACGTGCGCGTGCGCTACCGGATCGAAGTCGCCCGCGAACACGCCGCCCGCGACCAGCCCCGCGAAATGCGCCATATCGACCATGAACACCGCGCCGCACGCATCCGCAATCGCGCGCATGCGCCGGCAATCGATCGACCGCGGATACGCACTGTAGCCCGCCAACAGAATCAACGGCCGAACCTCTTTCGCTTGCGCTTCGATCGCGTCGTAATCCAGCAGACCGGTGCCGCGGCTCACGCCGTACCCGTGCACCTCGAACATCTGCGCGGAGACGTTATGCCGATACCCATGCGTCAAGTGCCCGCCGGAGTAATAGTCCATTCCCAGCATGCGCTGATTGCCGAGTTCTCGGCGAAGCGCGTTCCAATCGTCTTTCGATATCTCCGCGAGATTGGTCTGCCCCAAGGCCTCGAGACGCGGCGCCTGCACGCGCGTGATCAGTATCGCCCAGAATGCAATCAGATTCGCGTCCGCGCCGCTGTGGGGCTGCACGAAAGCGTGCTCGGCGCAGAAGAGGTCCTTCGCGGCCTTCACGCCCGTGGACTCGATGTCATCGACGTTATCGCAACCCGCATAAAACCGATGGTGCGGATAGCCCTCCGCATATTTATCGGTCAACAAGTTCCCCATGGCTAATTGCGTCGGCAGCGAACAATAATTCTGGCTCGCGATGAGTTTCAGGTTTGCCCGTTGGTCCGCCAGCTCCTGCACGATCGAACGCGCAATCCCCGGGCTTACCCGCGCGACCTCCGTCAACGACGCCAAATACGCTAGAAAACCGGCGTTCAACTCCGAACCCGGCGCGCTCTCCAGGTACTCCCCAATCGCGCTCAACGCCCCCGCCGTCTCAGTCTTCATGAAAAATAGTTCCCTTTCCGCAGCGCCCGAGTGTCCCCAACAGACCATGAGACCAACCGAAGAACCGCCAGCCCGCCTTCACGAACCGCGAGCAACATCGGTAGAGGCGGGTTTCAAACCCGCCCGGTCTTCCGAGAAGGCATTCAATGACAAAACGCCCCCGATACCCCAAGCCCAGAGTATGCCGACATTCCTAAATAGAGTTAAAGTCCCATGATGACGCGTCAGGTTCTCGAACCCGATCGCCATTGCGGCACTGAAATTCATAAGGCCTTAACACGTTCACGCAACACAAGATCGACCTACGCGGGAGCGCCGCCATCGACCCAAAATTCTTGACCCCTCCTACCCCGGTGTGCGAGAGTAAATGTGCTCGCAATCTGGGGCGGCGCGAGGCAGCGCGCCGTGACGTAAACCGGCTCCGTGTGTCGGGTCCGTATGATGCAATGAGGGTAAATTATGCCCGAATCTAAGATTACGCATCTGCGGATATATTGCATTTGCGGGCAGAAAATGAAGATGTCCGAAAAAATGTTCGGACTGCCCGGAAAGTGCGTCGCCTGCCGTCAAAAAATCCGTATCCCGCGCCGCGATGAAATCCCCGCCGGCGTCGATACCATCTACCTGAAAGACTTCCCAGAGTTCCTGCGAAAGGTCGAGCGAAAACGTCCGCCTGCGCGTAAACCGGAACCCGTCGCCGCGGGTTCGGCTCGGCGGCGATCCAGCAATCCCGTCAAAGTACGCCACGCGGAAAATGCCGAAGACGACAACGGCGGCGCGGTCGCGGTAGCGCAGACGCCCGTCGAGGAGGTTGCGCTCGCGGACGATGGCGAGCGGATCAGCACGGTACCCATCGACATCCTTGAGCCGCTGCGAAACGTATGCAGTGTGCAGTACAAACTCGAACAACAACTCCGCACGCTCGACAAACTTTCCACCAAGGACAGCGCCAATCGCGCCGAGGTGAAGGGCCGTCTCTCGCGCCTGCGGACTTTGCGCGCCGACCTCGACGAGCAACTGCGCCAAGTGCTCATGGAAGTCGCCATCGAACTCGCGAGCACCGAGGAAAAAATCGTCCAGACAGGGCTTTCGGCGCGCGTCGGCGAGATGTCATTCGAAGATTACCGCGAGACCATCGATCGCTTGCGGCGCCGCCGCGATCGGCTCGAACGCCGCCAGCAAAATCTACGCGGGTGGCTCGCCACGACGGACCCACACATGGCCGGCGGGTATCTCGACCTCCCGTTCGAAAGCCTCCCGAACGTCGGGTTTAACTTGACGCTTCCGAGCGACCCCGAAGACAACCAACCGCTCGTCCAGACGCACATCAGTTCGCTCAAGGGTGCATTTCTCGCGCGCGCCCACGCGGAACGCAAGCTCGCCGAGATGGAGCGCATGGCTGGCCCCGATGCGCGAAAGAAACGCGGGTTCGTCGAGGCGCGCGCCGACGCGAAGGCAGAAGCGAAAATCGCCGTGGAATCGGTATCGTTCGCGCGCAACCGGCTCGAACAACTCGCGCTCGACTACGCCTCCGACGCCGAAACCTACGACGCGCAACTCGATCTCGCTCGGGGCCGGTTGCAAGTGGGCGAGATTGATCGGTCGCAGTTCGACGCGATGGAATCGACATTCCTGCGCGCGAAGACCGACGCCGCGAAGGCCCGCGCGCTCATCAAACGCTCGCTCAACGCGAACTCGCTCCTGGACGTCCCGGAACCGCGCGGCACTTTCCTGGGCCGCCTGCGCGCGGCCAAGCCCGAGCCGCGCATCGGTGTCGATCAATGGCTGGCCTGGGGCGCGGCGATCTTCATGGGCGTGAGTATTTTCCTTCCCGCCGCCGGACGCTTCTCGCTCGTTCAGGCCTTCCTCGAATTCGACACCGCATCCGGCCTGGCGCGCTGGTCATTTTTCGGGCCCATCTTGTACGCCATCGTCGTCGCGGCAACGGCCGCAATCCCCGCCGCGTTCGCCCGAGGCCGCGTGTTGATATTAGTCTGGCTCCTGGCGACCGTCCTCGGCGCATTCGCCATTCATCAGACGAAATACGGGCTCGACCCGATCTCGTCCCTCTTCCGTTCCGAATCGCTCTGGTTCATGCAACCTGGCATGTTCGTTCTACTCGCTGCGCATGTCGCCGTCGCGGCGGCCGCTGGGATTTGTCTCATGGCCATGGATCGGGAACCTTGGCTCTTCGTCGGCTCGACCGTCGCCGGTGCGATTTTGGTCATCGCGCTGTTCACCGACTTCTTCGGCTATTTCGTTCCGCAACCCGCTGTCGCCGTGGCGAGCGGACCCCCGACTTTCGAAAACACGCCCACACGCGTGATCACCGTGACCAACAGCGGCCGCCGCGCCATGCATTTGCTCTCGGAAGTCTCCGATGCGCGCGCCGCCTATCTCTTCTCGGTCGAAAGACAAGAAGGCCCCACGTCGTGGTCCGAGGTGTCCCTCGCATCGAAGGTAAGCGCGGCGTCCACTGCCCTGTCCCGGCGCCCGGTGAATGAACGCATTCACTACACCATCGCACCGGGAGACACCATGGACCTCGAGCTTCCCCTTGCGACAGGCGACTATCGCGTCCTGCTCCGATCGGAAGTCACCCAGCAAGAAATCATCCAGCAATTCCGCGTCGAGCCCGAACCTGCGGCAGCTCCGGAAATCGTGGAACCCGAGCCGATCGTCGTCCCCGAAACTGACAGCGCACCGGAAACGCCCGAAGCAACGCCGCCGACCGTCGTCGAGCCAGCGCCGATCGCTCCCGGCAGCCAAATCAAACTGATCGGCATTCTCGTCGGCGAGGACCGCGATCCGCGTTTCTCATTCGGTATCGAAGGACCGGACGGCACGGAACAAAAAATCACCGTCGCTATCGGCGAAACGGTGCACGGTCCCTGGAGCCTCGCCGAATACAACCCCGCCCTCCATACGATTACGCTGGCAAACGAGTCCCAAATTCTCGTCCTCCGCACGGGCGACCAAATCCAACTCCGCTAAGCTACGACGAGCCCGACGTTTGCGCGTACGCAGGCTGGAAGCCTGCACTACAACGAATCGCCCCTCGTTCCCTCCAGCCGGCACCTCGTTCCCTCCGGCCACCTCGTTCTCTCCAGCCACCTCGTTCCCTCCAGCCACCTCGTTCCCAAATTTCCATTTGGGAACGCACTTGCACCCGAAGCTCTGCTTCGAGTCGATCCGCGCACGGCATTAGCAGGCTGGAAGCCTGCACTACAAAGAATCCCGCGCGCATTTGTAGTGCAGCCATCCTGGCTGCTTCCCAGCCACTCCCCCAGCAAGCCCAATTGCGCCTGCCGTCCCGAGCTCACTACAATTCAATCTTCCACTTCCACCGGAATATCCCGCAGTGCCAGCAGACGGAGTAAGCGCCCCATGACCAAAGGCATTGTAGTAGGACTACTGATCGCCATCGTAGCGTTTGGCGTCTACGCTTTGTGGCAAGATTCGAAAGAACCAGCCGAGCCCCAGCTCAAGACCGTCACCGAGCTGAAATCCGAGGTTCCCAAAGCATCGCTCGATCTCGCCCGCAGCAGTCCCATCGCCGCCCTGGCCCAGGCCAAGCCCGAGAACTACCCTGTATTCCTCGCCTTCCTGGATCTCGACGTCGGCGTGACGCAACCCGTTGCGGACGACTATCGCCAGATCTTCAACCGGGTCGCGGCTTACTATGGCAACGATACGAAAGGCCAAGTCGTGCAGGCGGTGTTCCGAATTCACGAAGCCCAGCAGTACTATTACACACTCAACTATCGCGAGTCCTTAGAGTACCTGCAAGACACTGTCCCCGCGACGTTCGATGACAAGGCTGGAATTGCAGGAAGCCGCGAGTCCGTTCGCGACGCGGCGGAGAATATCTACAACTATCTCGTCGCCACTTACTTGCAACCGCAGATGGACGAAATCCAGGCGAAGCAGGCCCAAAATCAGCAACTACAACAGCGGATCGATAAGAACCTGCAAGCCCAGCGTGCAGCAGGCGCGGCTGCCAACGCGGCGCGCGCTCAAGCCCTCGCTCAACGTAACGCGCGCGTCCAACGGAATCTGGATTGGGAGTACAATCAATTTCACTCGAACCAGTGGAACGGCTTTTATAATTCGTACAACGGGTATCACCGCTAAGCCCACTCGATGCGAAGTTCAGGCCTCAGCCTGTCCCCCTCTAAACGGCAGCCTTATCGCCCTTCGGAGTCCGCGTGCCGATGATTAACTCCTCCCGCGGCCCCGGCAGATCGGCCGGCCGCACGTTCCCCGGCAGTTCCTTCTCGCTGTACTCGATCTCGCAACAGCCGCGGCACACCTCGAAGGCCCCCTGACGGCGCCGCTTGCGGAAGTCGCACATGACGTCGTTGTTCCACAGTTCTTTCAGCTTCGCGTCGCGCACGTTGCCGATGTTGCGAATGAAGCACGGATAAACCCCGCCCTTCGCGCCGACATATACGTTTGTCCAAATCGATCGACAGCCCATGTGCTTCAGGTCGTAGCCGCCGTCGTAATGATCGAGCACGTACTCGTAGGGAATTCGCGGCATCCGCACTTCGATGTTCAGTTCCCTCGCGCGCTTGAGTGTCGCTTGTATTGCTTCGTGCAATCGCGCACGATCGATACGCGGAATGTTCACATGCTCCGGTCCATACACTGCGGGGTCTTCGTAGCCAAGATTCGGATTATCCGGCGCGCGCATTTCCGTCAGCAGGTTGAGCACGCTGACGCCCGACTCGTGCGCAATCTCCGGCATCAACGGCAAATCGGCCAGGTTCTCTTCCAGTAACACCGTGTTGATGTGCACGAGCGGACACTGCTTCCCCGATTCCTCGCGCAAACGCGTCACATTGCGAATGCCGTCGATGCTGCGCTTGTACGCCCCGCGTTGCGCCCGTACCACATCGTGCGTCGCTTCGACGCCATCGATCGATACGCCGATGAAGTTGAGCCCCTTACCGCCGAAACGCTTCGGCGCGAGGCCCACGCAGAATTCCGCCTTGTCCTCGGTCAACATCACGGCGTTCGAAATGAAGTGCACTCGCCCGCGCCCGCACGCACGCTCGAGCAGCTTCGGAAAGTCCTTGCGCACCCACACCTCGCCGCCCGTAAACGTAATCAGGCTCAGCGGGCCGGTCTGGTCGATGACATCCAACCATTCCTCGGTGCTCAGCTCCCCGTCGCGTTGCTCAGGGATCGGTACGTTCTCGAGGAAGTCGATGTACTGGCACATTTTGCAGCGCAAATTGCAGCGCCGCGTGATTTCAAAAAAATAGTGCCAAGGCGGAAACGCCGCGCCGCTGCCGGAAAGGTGATACGGCACCGCGTTGTGAAGGCGCGTGACAAATTGGTACAGGCGCGTAATCGTGCCTTGCGCCGTCGTCCCTTCGTATTCCATGCCGCCTCCTGCGGATACTGCCTGGGCCCGCAATGCGCCCTAATTGCATATCTTACTGTATTTTCCGACTCGATCCCACAAAAACTCGCACTGGACCCAACCTCGTCCCCGAATCCCCCCAACCTCGTCCCCGAATTTCTATTCGGGGACGCACTTGCACCAAAAGCTCCGCTTGCCTCTCTCCCCTCGCTAAGGTCAATCCCATTCGCCCCGTACGCTATACTCCATCCTTCCACCGACCATCCAGGAGCGAGCACCATGAAACGCGCACTCCCCCTCCTCCTTGTAACAACTGTGATTGCCGGATGCATTTCCATCCGCGGCACAATCGTGCGCTCGGATTCCGCGGAACATCTCGGCTACCTGCGCCACGCAGTCCTGTTCCGCTTCAAGCCGGAGGCGACGCCCGACCAAATCCGCGCCGTCGAAAACGCATTCCGGAATTTGCCAAATCAAATCGACAGCATTCACGCGTTCGAGTGGGGCGTCGAAATTAGCGGTCGCAGCCTCAACAAAGGCTTCACGCACGGCGGCCTCTTCACATTCGAGGACGAGGCCGCGCGCGACGCGTACATCGCCCATCCCGCGCACCAAGACTTCGCCGCGCTCGTTCGCCCATTGGTCGAGGAGCTATTCGTATTCGACTACTGGGCTCAGAATTGAAACCGAATCTTCACAAGGATTTCGCCATGAAACACGTTCTCATCGTGTCTTTGCTCTTCATGATCGTCGCTCCCCATTCTTTTGCGGCGAATGACGTCCTCCAGGCCCGCATCGATCAGAAGGCGGAATCGATCGAGGACAAGGTCGTCGCGTGGCGCCGCGATATCCACCAAAATCCTGAACTCGGCAACCGCGAAGTCCGCACAGCCAAGCTCGTCGCCGATCATCTCAAGTCGCTCGGACTCGAGGTCGAAACTGAAGTTGCGCACACCGGTGTCGTGGGCGTTCTCCGCGGCGGAAAGCCCGGGCCCGTCGTCGCGTTGCGCGCCGACATGGACGCCCTGCCAGTCACCGAGCAGGTAGAAATTCCGTTCGCGTCCCAAGTCCGCACGACCTACAACGACCAGGAAGTCGGCGTCATGCACGCGTGCGGACACGACAACCACGTCGCCATTCTCATGGGTGTCGCCGAAGTCCTCAGTTCGCTCAAACCGGATCTGCCCGGTACGA
>JBGTJY010000906.1:0-4159 GCA_041744855.1 Candidatus Hydrogenedentales bacterium | reverse complement strand
AGCGCATGAATGCAATTTCCCATTGACTTTAGCCGCTCTAGCATCTAAAGTCCGAGTTGAGATCGCCGTTCGCCCGCAGGGTCCCATCTGAAGTCGCAAACCCGCGCCGTGTGCCCGGCGGTCCAATCGGCGTCGACACGGAGCGAGTGAATGGTGGAAGAGACAAAGAAAAAATCGCGCAGTGCGGACGAAGTGTTCCGCGACGCCCTCAGGATGGTGTCGCCGGGCTCGACGATCCGCCAGGCCATCGCATCGATTCTCCAAGGGCGACTCGGCGGTCTCATGTGTTTCGGCCCCCCGCGCCGACTCGCCGATTTCTCCGAGGGCGGCGTCCACATCGACGCAGTGTGCACACCGCAGCTTCTCTTCGAGCTCAGCAAAATGGATGGCGCGATCCTGTTGAATAGCGATGGCACGCGCATCCTCTACGCGAATCGATTCCTCAAACCCGACAGCAATATCCAGACGAACGAGACCGGCACGCGCCACCGCGCTGCCGAGCGCATGGCCAAGCAGGCGAAATGCACCGTACTCGCCATCTCCGAGCGCCGCGCCAGTGTGACGTTGTTCGTCGTGAATCGGCGCCATCTGCTCGACAGCATCAACACGCTGATGAACAAAGCCGTGCAGACGCTGCAGACGATGGAGAAATTCAACAACATCCTGCGCGAAGCCACCGAGGAACTCAGCACGCGCGAATTTCAAGATATGGTCACCATTTTCGACGTGTGTCGCGCGGTGCAGCGCTGCGAGATGGTTTCGCGGATTGGCGTCGAGATGGAGCCGTACATCCTCGAACTCGGCGATGAAGGCCGCCTCATCGAGCTGCAACTGAACGAAATGCTGCAACCGCTGCAGGAAGCGGAACTCGTGATCAAGGACTATATACGTGATCGCACGAAGCTGAGCCCGGAACTAGTAAAGGAAAAATTGCGCGCGCTAGACCAGCAGGAGTTGCTTAGCTTGGGCAACGTCTCCGCCGCGCTCGGTTACGGCACGAACCTGCGCGGGATCGACACGTACCTTTCACCACGAGGCTTCCGCATTCTCACGCAAACGCATCGCCTGCCCGAACAGATCATCGAGAATCTCGTGGTGAAATTCGGCACGCTCCAAGCCATCATCCGCGCACCGAAGGAAGACCTCGTCGACGTGGACGGAGTGGGGGAGGTCATGGCCGAGCGGGTCCGCGTCGGGCTAAACCTGCTGCAGAATCAGCTCGCGTTGGGGCGGCGGTGATCCTGTCGCGTACTGCGGTCCGACGCCCGTGACGCTCTATAGCCTAGTTCGCCAGGCCCTTTTCCAACTCGACCCCGAGCGCAGCCACGAGGCCGTGATGGCGCTCCTGCGGAACTTGCAATCGATTCCCGGCGGCCTGGGGTTGCTCCGCGCATCCGGTCGTGCAACCGAGTCCCGCGCACGCGAAGTTTTTGGAATCCAGTTCCCAAACCCAGTCGGCCTCGCCGCGGGCTTCGACAAAAATGCCCGCGTGATCCACGCGATGGCCGCCCTCGGATTCGGCTTCGTCGAAATCGGCACCGTTACGCCGCGGCCACAACCCGGCAATCCAAAGCCGCGAATGTTTCGCCTCACCCGCGAGCGTTCGCTGCAAAACGCGCTGGGTTTCAACAACGACGGCGCACACCAAATCGCCGAGCGCCTGAAACGCAATGCGCCGTATCCGATCCCGGTCGGCATCAACATCGGCAAGAATAAGGACACGCCCGACGATCGCGCTGCGGACGACTATTGCGAGTGTATGACCTTGCTCGAATCCGCGGGCGACTACTTTGTCGTCAACGTCTCCTCGCCCAACACCCCCGGCCTGCGCGCGCTCCAGAGCGAATCGTTCCTCGGCGAACTCTTCCCTAGACTCCGAGCGCTCACCGCGAAACCGATCCTGCTCAAACTTTCCCCCGACGAATCCCCCGACGCTCTGGCGATACTTGCAGAAGCCGCCGTGAAACACGGCGCGGCGGGAATCATCGCGACGAATACGACGACTGACTACACGCTCACGCCGAACGCGAAGAATTTTGGCGGAATCAGCGGGTGTCTTCTGAGAGAAAAAAGCCGCGCCGCGTTGCGCACACTCGCCAGTGCCGTCCCTGATACGCCGCTCGTCAGCGTCGGCGGCATCGACTCCCCCGAAGAGGCCCAAGCCCGACTCGACGCCGGCGCGTCCCTCGTCGAACTCTACACGGGCCTCATTTATGAAGGCCCCAGCCTCCCCAGCCGGATTGCCCGCGCGGTCTCTCACCAGACCAGTTCTTGAACGCGACGTCGGCTCTCACTAGTCATTCCTGCGGAGGCAGGAATCTCTCCCTAAATTCGGAGCGCCATGCACAACTCAGAGATTCCTGCCTCCGCAGGAGTGACGTGGTGGGGGTAGGCCCCTCTGCGGCTCCGCGTCTCCGCGCGAGCTCATTCTTTCGACTCCAGCGCCCTGTTCGCGAGCTCGACCGTTAACTGCTGCACCGGCCGCGACTCGTCATCCATGTTCGCGATTACGGCGACCGCGATCTTGTGGTCGCGCAGAATCATCAAGTTCGTGCTCGTGCCCGATTGCCCGCCGTCGTGCCGGATGTACCGGCCAACCCCGTCGTTCTCACCGTATATCCAGCCGTACCCGTACAAAAAACCTTCCTGCCGCCCGCGGACTTTCGGCGCGTTAAACATCATCTCGCGATGGGCTTCGTCGAGCAGCGTGCCGTTCTCGAACGCAATCGCGAATCGAACGAGGTCCGCTGCGGTCGACTGAATGCCGCCCCCCGGATGCTTCACGCTCAAGTCGTCGTAGACGTCTTCCTCAATTCCGCCGTCCTTCGTTGGCCGATACAGTTTCGACTTGTTCGCCACGCTTACGCCTTTCTCCTCGAGACTGGTCGAGTTCATCCCCGCGGGCAACCAAACGCGCTCGCGCATGTACTCGGCATAGGTCATGCCCGATGCGGCTTCGATAACGGCGCCGAGCGTGGTGTAACCGTAGGTCGTGTATTTGTAGGTGGAGCCGGGCGTGAATGCGATGGGGTCATTCTTGAAGACCTCGAGCGCGGCAGACAGCGTGTCGTAGTGAGACATGGGTTTGATTTCGGAGGCGCGATAGTGACGAATGCCGGAGGTGTGCGTCAGCAAATGATGGATTGTGAGCGGCCCCTTCTCGCTTCGGGGAAAACCCGGCAGATACGTCTGCAGCGGCTCGTTCAATCCGATTTTTTCCTGCGCCACCAATTGCATGATGGCGACCGCGGTCATCGCTTTTGAGATCGACGCGATGCGATGCACCATGTGGGGTTCCGCAGGGATTTGATTGGCGATGTCCGCGAACCCAGCGCCATCGCTCCAGACGATTTCTCCATCCACCGCAATCGCCGCAGTCATGCCCGCGAGTTTGTTCGATTCAACGCATGCGGTGAGGTGTTGCGTCGCCCACTCCGCGGGCGGTTGCGCGGAAACTGGAATCGAAAAAGCGAAATAGAACGCAACAAACCAGACTAGACGGGACTTCATCGCGACGACTCCTGTGCACTCGAGTTGGAAGGTGTGCACTCAGACGCGGGCCGCCGCGAAAGGGTTGGTATCGCGCTATTCGCGAAATAAAACTAAGGGCTCCGCGGACAGTGGGACGAACGGGACTCGCTCGAGTGGAGGCCCTTTGGTTTAGGTTTCGCGGCGGACTACGCTTCGGATCACTTTCCAATCGGAGGGGGTTAGGGTTTTGGTCAGGAGGAGCGCTGTGGTGTAGGCGAGGAGGGCGGCTGGGAGGATGATAGTTAGGTGGAAGGATCGCACTGACCACAGTACTGCTATTAAAATTAGGACTGGAAGCAGGGGGCGTGCCGCGATTCGTGCCGCGGCCGATAGTCGTACGCGGAGTTCGAGTGTGCGGTAGCTGATTGTGCCCAGGGCGATCGTCATGAGGGCGGCGAGTGTTGCGCTGAGCGCGAGGAGCGCGGTTTGTCCGAAGAGCGGGACCAGGGTGATTGCCGCGCCGAGTTTGATTGTATTCGCGGCTGCGTATACCAGGAGGGGGACACGCTGCATGCCTCTTGCGCGCAGAAAGATGACGAGCATGTAGTTGAGGCCTTCGATGAGCAGCACGCCGGAGAGGACGGCTACTGCGGGCGCGGCGGCGGAGTAGGCGGTGTCGGCGATCACG
>JBGTJY010000905.1:0-8342 GCA_041744855.1 Candidatus Hydrogenedentales bacterium | reverse complement strand
ACGTGGATCGAAACCTAGCACTGGCTCGGAAATTTCATCATACAATACGGTGGCGTTCCGGCCCAAGGTTAAGTTTTCGCTGCCGACGCACAAAAATGCAGCCCCGAAGGTCCAAGTTCATGGGGTTCATCGCAACGGATTGCGTTTGTAGTCGGCGCCCGCCACTAGAGGTCGTGTTGAATGTATTCCCAACCGCCTAGTAAGATCGTCCGCTAGGGGATTTTTGTCCGTCCATGGAACCTTCGCACGGCCGCTACCGCGACACATTTCGCCCGCGCACGCGCCTATCACGGGCTTTGCTGGGATCGATTGGCGTGCACCTGCTCGTCGTGCTGGCGGCGGCATATGTGCCGGAAAAAGCGCCGCCGACGCCCAAGATGATCGCGTACGACGTTGAATTCGTCAGCGCGCAAGAGAACGAATCTGAAGCGGAAGCACCGGCCGCCGAGGTGACACCGCCGGCGCCTGAACCGGAACCCCCACCTCCCGAGCCGGAACCCGAGCCAGAACCTGAGCCGCCCAAGCCAGAACCCGAACCGGAACCCGTAGCGAAAGAAGAACCTGCGCCAGAACCGGAACCGGAACCTAAGAAAGAAGAGAAGCCGGAGCCACCGAAACCGGAACCCAAAAAAGTAGAGCCGAAGAAAGTAGAGCCAAAGAAAGAGCCGCCGAAGGAAACTCCGAAAGCGGAGGCCGTGACACCGAAGCCGGTCCAAGTCGCCAAGGCCACGCCTACACTTCAGCCCGCCGAAGCCCCGAATGAACCGGCGAGCAGCGGACCACAATTGAAGCAACAGTTGCCGTCTGCCCTCAACGGGTGGGCGCGACTGGTTCAGAGGAAAGTGGACAAGTTTTGGAGCGTGCCCGGAGGCATCCGCGCCACGGGCGATGGAGCCGAGGCCGTGATATCGTTCTGGATAGATCGCCAGGGGCGGCTGATTGGCCGTCCGGAGATCATCGAGAACGGCGCTGACCCAGCGCTCGCCGAGTCGGGGGTTCGTGCCGTGATGGCGGCCAATCCGTTGCCGCCGTTACCAGACTCGTATTCGGCGCAGGAACAACAAGTCATTTTCGCGTTTAGCGCGGTGAAATAAACCAGAAAGGCCTTCAGTTTCATGACACGAAACATTCGTCACGCGGGTTTCCAACCGTCGAGTTTGCTCGCGGAACTCGGATGCCAGCTCGCTGTACTCGGTTGCATGCTCGCGTGCGTTTCGGCGCGCGCGCAAGAAGTGGTACGAATCGATCTGCAGGGAGTGCTCGACGCCCGCATCCCGATTGCCGCGCCCCCGTTCTCAACGTCGCCCGAAGCCAGCGCCTACAGCGGCGAGCTGGCCTCGGTCATCGAGTCCGACCTGGATTTTACTGGCCTCTTCCTCATTGTCCCGCGCACCCAATATCCGCGCGGCTTCCCGGGATTCACGCCGGACCCAACGCAAATCGATTTCGATGGATGGCGCGGGACGACCGCCGAGCACCTCGTGTACGCGAACGTCGGTGCGCAGGGAACGGGCCTCGTCGCCGAGTGTCGACTCTTCGATGTGTTGGTGGGCCAGCAACTCGTCGGGAAGCGGCTCGTCGCGGAACAGAAATGGTCGCGCCTTTTGGCGCATCAGTTCGCCGACGAGATCGTGCGCCACTTGTCGGGCGAGGCGGGCATCGCATCGTCGGAAATCGCGTTCAGCGTCGGCCAGCCGGGAAAAAAAGAAATCTACGTGTCGGACTATGACGGCGGCGCGTTGACGCAAATCACGGAACACGGATCGATTTCGATTAAGCCGAAATTCTCGCCCGATGGCCGCAAGATCGCGTACCTCTCTTACAAAGATCGGTATCCATTCCTGTACATCTACGACCGCGATTCCGGCGTATCCACCGCGCTCTCGAAACGCGTCGGACTCAATCATGCCCCCGCCTGGTCGCCCGACGGCAGCAAAATCGCCCTGTGCCTCAGCAAGGACGGCAACACCGAAATCTACGTGAAGAGCCCCGACGGCTCAGGCGAACAACGGCTGACGGACGATCGCGGCAGCGACACTTCGCCCGTGTATTCGCCGGACGGTTCGCGCATCGCCTTCGTGAGCGATCGCGCCGGCCGTCCGCAGATTCACGTCATGTCGTCATCCGGCGGCGCGGCGCAACGCATCTCGTTTCAGGGCGGCAATGCGTACGACCCGGTGTGGTCGCCGAACGGCCAACACTTCGCGTACGTCGTCGAGAAACCCGGCGAAGGCCTCGAGATTTACATGATGAACGCCGATGGCAGCGCTCCGCGCCGGCTCACCGACTCTAGCGGTAGCAATGAATCGCCCAGTTGGTCGCCCGATTCGCGCCATGTCATGTTCAGCTCGAATCGCGATGGCGCGCCACAGCTCTACACGGTGACGATCGAGACCGGTCAAGTGCGCCGCGTCGCGCGGCTGAGCAATATGCGCTGCGAAGGACCGACCTGGGGACCGCGTCGAAGCTGATCGGCGACCGTAATGATGTCTATCAATTAGAGCCCCCATGCCGGAAAAAGATGTCGCGCAGAAAATCATCGCGCAGAACAAACGCGCGCGGCACGAGTACCACGTCCTCGACACGTACGAGGCCGGCATCGCGCTCGTCGGCACGGAAGTGAAATCGCTGCGCGAAGGCGCCATCGTCCTCAAAGATTGCTACGCGGAAATCCGCGACGGTAACATCTACCTGGTCGGCGCGCACATTGCACCGTATGCGCAGGGCAACATCTACAACCACGAACCGGAACGGCGCCGGCGCTTGCTGATGCACAAGCGCGAGATTGTGAAACTCGCCCAGCAGGTTCAGGAAAAAGGCTTCACGTTGATCCCGCTCAAGGTGTATTTCAAACAAGGCAAAGCCAAGCTCGAATTGGGTCTCTGCCGCGGCAAACACACCTTCGACAAGCGCGAAGCAATCCAAGACCGGGAAGTAAAACGCGAACTCGATCGGGCCGTCAAGAGCACCGGCCGCCAGTAATCGTGTTGGCGCCAAAGTCGCGGCGAGAATCGCAACTTGGGAATGCGCCGAACCGCGTGTAAAATTACGCTCCCACTACGTTCTTAATAAGAGTGACACGTGCTCGACCTTCTTCGAAATTGGCCCGCGGAACGCATCGAACGCCTTATCGCGGACGCCTCGCCGTCGGACATCGAACGCGCGACCGGACACGAAGCGCTCGACGATCGCGATCTGGCCGCGCTGCTATCGCCGCAAGCGGTGCCGTATCTCGAATCCATGGCGCGGCAGGCGCAAAAACTTACGCGCAGACACTTCGGCCGCACGATTGGCCTCTACACGCCGCTGTACCTGTCCAACGTTTGCATCGCCGACTGCACGTATTGCGGATACTCGGTGCGCTCCGGAAATCGTGAGCGCCGCGTCACGTTGAAGGAAGCGGAAATTCGACAAGAGTGCGAGACCCTCGCGCAGCAGGGATTTCAGACGGTCCTGCTGCTGACGGGCGAGGCGCGGCGCGCCGTGCCCGTGGACTACATTGAAACCGGCGTCGCCATCGCGCGCGAATATTTCCCGTCGGTTTCGGTCGAGGTCTATTCACTCGATTCGAGCGACTACGAGCGCTTGTGCGCCGCGGGCCTTGAAGGCGTGACCGTCTACATGGAGACTTACGAGCGCGGGACCTACGCGCAAGTACACCGGCTCGGCGAGAAGGCCGACTACGAGTATCGCCTCGGCGCGCTCGAACGCGCGGGTAAGGCAGGCGCGCGCAAGCTGAACCTCGGCGTGTTGCTCGGCCTTTACGACTGGCGCGTCGATGCCTTTTGGACCGCGTTACACGCCCGCCATCTACAGCGCGCGTGTTGGCAAAGCGCCGTGTCCGTGTCGTTCCCGCGGCTGCGACACGTCCCCGAGCGATTTCACATTCCCCAGCTCGTCAGCGATCGCGATCTCGTGCAGTACATGCTCGCCATGCGCCTATTCTTGCCCGAAATCGGCATGAACATTTCCACGCGCGAGGAGCCTTCGTTCCGAGATCGAGTGATCCCCCTCGGCACGACGATGATGAGCGCCGGATCGTCGACACGCCCGGGCGGATACGCGACCTTCGGTGAAGAAACGCTCGAGCAGTTCGCGATTGAAGACCATCGGTCACCCGTCGAAGTCGCAGCGGCCATCCACCGCGCCGGCTACGAGCCTGTGTGGAAAGATTTTGATCGCGCGTTTGCGTCTCAGTAATCGGCGCGAGTTTGGGAATGATGGGAAGAATGGGAAGAATGGCGGTGGGGCTTCGGGCGATCCCTTGAGCGCGAAATCATAAGTCCCATTCTTCCCATAACTCCCATCCGCGCCGCAGCCGCCGCAAATAGTGCGCATCCCCTCCCGGAGTTATAAGCGCCGCCCCAGCATTATTCCTTTTCCAGAACGCGTCGGCTACGATTGCACGATCGGACATTGTGAGTTACGACCGATCAGTCGGAGGCGCCCATGGAACTGAAAGAAATGCCCGTTGCAAACGCGGAGATGCTCATTCGGAGGCCCGTGGACGAAGTGTTCGAGGCCTTCATCGATCCGGCCAGCACCACGAAATTTTGGTTTTCCAAGGGCAGCGGAAGGCTCGAGCCGGGAAAAAAAATTACCTGGGAATGGGAAATGTACGGTCATTCGGCGGAGATTGACGTGAAGGCCGTCGAGAAAAATCGCCGAATCCTGATCGAATGGCCGGGCCAACATGGCAAGACGACCGTCGAGTGGCAATTTCAGGCGCGGCCTGACGGAACGACGATCGTGGGAGTGACGAATTCGGACTTGAAAGGGTCGCCCGACGATATCGTGAAAGAGGCGCTTGATTCGACGGGAGGATTCTCCTGGGTGCTCGCGGGCTTGAAGGCGTACCTCGAGCACGGCGTGATCCTCAATCTCGTGCCGGATAGATTCCCGGACGCGATCGTGCCGTCGTGGAAGGCGAAAAACTGAAGGCCTTTGTGCGCGTTACGAACTCGAAGCAGAGCTTCTAATGCAAGTGCGTTCCCGAATGGAAATTCGGGAACGAGGTGTTCATATTCGGGAACGAGATTCTCAACGTACGCTGAGGTGGGATGATGGGCAAAGTATTTGAAATTATCGACGACAAGCTGCGCGAGTTCATCGAAAGCCAACACATGTTTTTCGTAGCGACCGCGCCAGCGCAGAATGACGGTCACATTAATTTGTCGCCGAAGGGACTCGACGCCTTTCGGATTCTTGGACCGACCTCCGTCGCGTATCTCGATCTCGGCGGTAGCGGCATCGAGACAGTCGCGCACGTCAAGGAAAACGGCCGCATCGTCATCATGTTTTGCGCGTTCGAGGGGAAGCCCAAAATCGTGCGGCTGCATGGGCGCGGCACCGTGCACGAACAGGACAGCGCGCGATTCAAAGAACTGGTCGCGCTCTATCCCAAGACACCCGGCACCCGTACGGTCATCGAGATCGAATTGACGCGCATCGCGGATTCGTGCGGATGGGGCGTGCCGAGGATGGACTTCGTCGAGCACCGCACGCAATTGCCGGCGTTCGCGGACAAGCTCGGTCCTGAAAAGCTTTTGGAATACGCCGCGACCAATAACGCGGAGAGCTTGGACGGACTGCCGGGCTTGTCGATTCCGGCGACGGCCGCGAACTAACGACAGACGGAGCCTTCGAAGACCAGCAACTCGTCCGCGTCGTAGATGCAGTAATTGTTGCAGCCGATCTTCGCCGCGGCCCGCTCGCAGTCAGACACCATCTTGCGCTGACGCGACTCGCGCAATATGCGGCTAAACGGGCTATGCCATTGGCGCGTTTCGCTCCGGGTTAGCGTGTAGCGGTGCGTGTCGAGCAAAACGGACTCCGGGAGGGACGCGGTCCTCCGCGTCCGGGCGCGCGAGGAATGCCAACGAGCGCTAATTCCCGGCGGGCTTCACACCCAACGTCAAGTCGAACCACTCGGCCATCTGCTTCACTTCTTCATGGATCGACATCCAGGGATGCGCCCCGCCCGGCTCGATGAAGAAGTCGACCTTCGACCCGACTTTGTTCAATTGCTCGACCAGGAACTCCGACTGCTGCAGCGGCACGACATTGTCCGCGTCGCCGTGGAACAGGATCATCGGCGGCAACGGCTTGGTGATTAGCAGGCCCGGCGATTGCTCCTTCGCTTTCGCGAGCAGTTCCGCCTCGTCTTCGCAGTCTTCCATGCCGCCGAGGAAGAACAGATTCGAAAGCCGCTTGAGGTCCCTTGCCGGGCCGCCCCAATTCGTGAAATCGGTCGGCGGGAAGAACACGCCCGCGGCGGCGATGGACTCATTCTCCGGCGCGCCGGCGACCAGCGTCATCAGCGTGAGGTGACCGCCCGCCGAAGCGCCCGTGATGCCGAGGCGATTCGCATCGATGCTGTACGTCGCCGCGTTTTCCTTGATGTAACGAATGCCCTGCTTGATGTTCGCCAGCATGTCCGCGCTGGTGTATCGCGTCACCGATCCGGGCCGGACGGCGAACACGGTGTAGCCATGCGTGCAAAAGTGGTCATACATCCGCGCCATCTGATGATCGCGAATCTTGCCGCGATCCGAATGCCACGCGCCGCTCGCGATATCGACAATGCCGAAGCCGTTCTTGTGGCCCACGGGCACGAAGACGTCCATCAACAGACCGACGCCATCGCTGTCGCCGTAGACGATGTCTTCGGTCTGTTGGTAGATTTCGTCCGCAGCATTCGCGGAAAAAGCAACGGCGAGAAGTAGGCTAAGGGTAGCGGCAGTGCGTGACATCAGAGTGATCCTCGAATTGTGGTTTCGCCAAGATTCCGGTCAAGATACTAACATGTCCCATCACACCGACGGTCAACTGAACGCGATGGTGTCGAGCAGCCGTCGCATAGTTGGAACACGATCGATGTGTTGCCAATTTTGCATACAGCGCTCCGCCTCAAGCCGGAGTGGGTCCGAAAGTTGCGGCGGTCCACTATCAGAGCCTTCGATTGCGTCACGCAGCCACTTCGAGTGACGAGCCTCAAGGACGCCGAATGCAACGATTTCGGATTCAGGCACCAGGCTCGGTTCGTGAGGCGCATCCGTGTTGCGGACGAGCATCGCGAGAAAACGCACGCGGTTCAAGAATCGTTTGATAGCTCTGGGTGTCTTGCAGGCCTCGGTAATCTCCGGCCACCATAAAGAGACCGCGTCGCGGAAATCCTGTGAGTCGTCGATAACTACGGCCGCCCGCCGCAACATGGCTGTGAAAAATCCCGCACCAATCAGCACACTCGCAAAAAGCGGAATGAGCCAACGACTTGCATTTTGTGCCTTTTGCGCCGCTCTGACGACAGGCACGCTAGCCTTGTCACCGTCAACTGGATCAACGATTGGTGGTTCTACTGGGTCGACGTTGGGAGGAACAACCGCTTCCGTCGCTTCCTCTTGCTCGCCGACTGCCTCCAGTCGAAGCGTGAGATTGCCGTCATATAGCTTTCCCGCCACCGCAATCTGCGAAAGCCACGGTGGAACAACCGAATCGTTCTCCGCGTTCTCGTCGCCTGCCAGTCTTGCGCTCCACGACTCTGGAAGTTGCGTCGGCAGCCCGCCCCCTAGATAAACTCCCCCGGCTGCGACCGTCGCCAGTAGAAGGATCGCGATTCCGGACGGCATCCAAGACCTGATCAGACGACCATTACTTCTAAACCAAGTCCCAATCATTGTGGGAGCGTGTTCCGTCGTCGCGGCTACCGAGTCAGACTCCTCATCCGCCTCGCCCACGGCCACGCGCAAGAACTCGTCGCTGGACATCCGTGGGACGGCAATGCGAACTTGAATTAGCTTTTCTAGCCAGGCCTTCGCGAATTCGACGCGGCGCGTCTGCAACTCCTCCACGTTACCGTGGTCCGCTTCCGATGGAAAACGCCAATCGAGTTGCCGCGTAAGACAATCCAGCACCGCACTCTCTTCCATGCCGATGACGATATAACAGTCTCCGGAAGACGAAAGAAAATTGACCGTCTCCAGCACCATCATCATGTGCTCAGGCCGGCACCGATCGAGGTCGTCGATGAAGATCACCATCGTGTACGGTTGCAGCGCACGACTGACCTCCCCGAATTCGGTCGCAAATCGATAACGGAAGCTTGTCATTTCGCGCGCGTCGGCCGTGCCCGCGCCTTCCTTCTCCCCTCGAACAAGGCGAGCCGGATTCACGCCGAACGCGCTCAGCAAGCGGCCAAAAAGTAGGAGCGGAGGGAGAAACGCGCCAAGCGGCAGCAGCAGCAGCAACTTCTCACCAAATTCGCCTGGCGTCTTGGGGTCACCAATCGCGTCCAAGAGACGCAGGGCTTCCCAATCGATCCGAACGAGCCAGGTAACTGCGAG
>JBGTJY010000904.1:0-7360 GCA_041744855.1 Candidatus Hydrogenedentales bacterium | reverse complement strand
ACACGAAAACACGAATCGCGAGAATGCCTCACAATCAACGATCTTGGGCTTGGGCGACGTTTTTGTCTACCCAAAAATGTCGTCTTCGAGACCTGAAGGGCTTTTTGGAAGGCCCCCTGCGCAGGAATGACTTGATACGCTTAGGAGCGGGCGAACAACGTTGTCCAGTCGACGGGGCCTTGGTCGCGGGCGGTCAATTCGACGATGAGCGTGTCGCCTTGGATTTCAGTCTGCACGCCGTCGGCGGATGCGTGAACGCCGCGCCACCTAAATGCGCTCGGTACGAGAAAGATCATCCGGTACGACTTTTGCGCCTCGGCGTCGAACGATCCACGGAGAATCATCCGAGCGGGGTCCCATTCGTGCGCGGTCAGCTCGCGCGCGCCTTGCAGGAAGTGATGGTCCATTGCGAGCAGCATGGGGCGATCGCGAAAGCGCCGGAAGCTCAACAATCGCACGGAAGCCGGGGCCGCATCGACGAACAATGTGTCCCGCGCAAGGCCGTGGTATGCGCCGCGCCAAAAGTCGTAGACCGCGTACGGCGTCGCGGGATCGAGTCCCAACGCGCTGAACGGGATGTCGAGACGCTGCGGTTCCGTCGCGTGCCAATTGAAGACCGCGGCGAAGTGCCAC
This sequence comes from Candidatus Hydrogenedentales bacterium, assembly GCA_041744855.1. GTDB lineage: Bacteria > Hydrogenedentota > Hydrogenedentia > Hydrogenedentales > JBGTJY01. Next base: position 6,727 of record JBGTJY010000904.1, on the reverse strand, counting down.
TCCTCGCCGGCCGCTTCGAGGCGCAATCGCCAAAGCCGCGGCGGGGCGCCATCGAATAAATCGATTGGCCGCGCGGGATGCGGGGACGGGGGCGTCAGTTTATCGATGATGCTCTGTATTTCCGGCGCCACTTCTTCGGCGCGCTCGGCGATCACAAGCGGGCCGCCCAGCAAGGCGGCAGCGGTCAGCGCGGCTCGGTTCTGCTCGAGCGCGAGTGCACGCACGGCAATCGGGCCTGCACTGACGTCCGCCAACCTCGGCGCAAAGTAATATCGCCGCGCCGCGGTGCGAAGCGCTTCGACGACGCCCATCTTTTCGGGCCGCATCGGCGAGTTCCATGTATCGATTGGGGCAATTTGCGCGGCGCTGAAGGTGAAATCGTCCGGAATCGATCCGCCATAAATCGGGGTTCCGTCATACTCGCTCGCTAATCCGCTGGTAGCGGCGACGGCGGCCGCGTAGCGTTCGAGCGCGTCAAAGGGATTCGTTTCGGCGATGCCGAAGTACACGACGCCCGAGCGGAGTTGTTCGCCCGGCAGAAGTTCAACCGGCGGATCGTAAATGGATTGCGCGCGCAAAGAATTGAACAGTTCGCCGTTTGGTTCCCTGTCCAGCGAAACCATCGTGTTCGCGCCCTCCGCAGTTAGAAATCCGACGACTAGCGATCGGCCCGCGCCGGGGTTGTACGCAGCGAGATGTCCGGCGCCGACGGCATGGCCGCGTGTCAAGGTCGTGATGCCGTCCGCGCGCGGCTCGAGAATCGGCGAATCGCCGGTGCCCACGCCGATGTTGACTTGCCCGCGCTTGGGCGGACCAATCACCCACGGATACAACGCGCGAATCCGCACTGGCTTGCGCGAGGTGTTGCGGTATCCGACTTGAACGGCGAAGAACGGCTGCGTGGGATACGCGCGGATATTCCACTCGCACTCATCTTTCAGTAGCATCACGCCTTGCCCGCGGCCCAGCGGATCGTTGACCGCCTCGCGTTCGCTGAACCGGCCATCGACCGGCAGCGTTTCCGGCGCGCCTTTCCCGTCAATCCAAACCATAGGAAACGCGTTCGTCATCGCGGGCTCCCCCGAGACGAGAATGACGTCGACGCGGCCGTTCCTCTGAATTGCGATCTCGTAGGTCTCAGTGTTCAGCGAGCGATACTCGGTTCCCGGCAGGAATAGCGGTAGCTGGGCACCGGCGAAACGCAGGGCAACGAACGATAACGCACACGCGAGGGCAATGCAGAATACTCGCGGCGATGTCGTCATCCGCGGAGCGGAACGCGCCGGCCGCTGTCGCTCGACTTGTACGCCGCGAGCGCAACCTCGAGCGCATCGCGGCCGGCCTGCCCGGTCATGCTCAGGCGCTCTTTGCCGCCGATGACGTCGAGCCAGTACGAAATCTCGATGGGCCAACCGCCGCGCGTGGGTTTGCGATCTAGCATGGTCCACTCCGAGAAGCTGTCTTTGCCGGCCGAGGCCTTGCCCTCGCAGAGTTGTAGGCCTTTGATGTAGTCGCAAATGATGCTGCCTTCCGTGCCATAGATTTCCAATCCGGAGAACCCCGGCTTGCTCGTCCAGCCGACTTCGATGTAGCCGAGCGCGCCGCTTTTGAATTCGAGGATCATGACGGCGTTGTCGTCGACTTCGATTTTTTTCACGAGCGTCGCGGCCTTCGCGCTCACTGCGTTGATTGGGCCCATCAGCCACAGGCACAGATCGATCGCGTGGATGCCCATGTCGAGCATTGCGCCGCCGGCCGCGAGTTCCTTTTTGTAGAACCAACTGTTCTTGGCCCAGCCGGGATACGGTCCGCCGTGCGCGAATCGAACGCGGATCATGAAGGGCTTGCCGATGCGCTTCTCGGCGAGCAACTCCTTGCATTGCCGCGGTCCAGCCAACAGCCGGTGCGTGAACCCGATCATCAGCTTGCGGCGGGCGGATTTGGCCGCGGCCATCATCGCGTCGGCCTCTTTCAAGCTGACGGCGATCGGTTTTTCGCAGAGCACGTGACAACCCGCCTCGAGCGACGCGATCACGTTCGCGGCGTGAAACTTGTTGGGCGTGCACACGCTGACGATGTCGAGCGACTCGTTGCGCAGCATATCGCGATAGTCGGCGTAACCCTGCACGGCGCCGAATTTCGCGATGACTTCGCCTTGGCGCTCGACCGCGGGGTCCGAAAACGCGACGAGCCGTGTGCGTTTGTCTTTCTTGTAGCCCGGCATGTGACACTCTTGCGCGATGGACCCCGCGCCAATCACGCCGACCCGGAATGTTTTTGCGGCAGCAGCCATGTGTTCCCCCGTCGATTCGAATGACTGCGGCAAGTCTACAAACGCGTGCGCATACTTGCAACCGATGATTGAAAACCACAACGTCCCGCGCCTAGTCTCAGCCCACGGGCCACGGGCTGGAAGCCCGTGCTACGGGGGATTGAAAGGATAGACTTGGATGTCGAAGGGTTGTTGCTTGGGGTGCATCGGGTTTGCCGCGGTGGGGGCGCTGGCGATCGGCATCGCCCTTTTTCTCATGCACCGCGCGTTCGATGTATTCACGGTCGCGCAACGCGTCGCATTGGACGATGTTTACGGCATCGATCATCCGGTGGTCGCGCGGCTCGATCTCAGTTCCGATTACCTGAAGGACGTCACCGGCCGAGCCGTGCAAAGTCCGGGCTGGGTGGTCGACCTTTTCTGGCCGCACGAGGCGCTCCTGTTCGCCGATGTCGACCTTGAAACCAATACGCGCGAAATGACGATGGCCGTCAGCACGCGGCGCTTCGGCAGCATCCTTTCGCTGAACTTCCCCGTGCCGATGGACCACGACATCGGCGGCGGTTACATCGTGAAAGATTGGGGACTCGAAAACAATGGCGTGTTCACGATGCAGATGGCGGGGCCTATCGATGAGGCTACGCGCCTGGCGGTCGACGATTGGAGTACGGATGTCGAGCCCTACGCCCTGGCGCGCGGACACCTGTTCGAGTTGGTCGTCGACAATAGCCAGGGCTGGGGCTACGCGACGCTCAATAGTCTCTTTGCCGTCGAGGACGAAACCCCGGAGGCCGGCGACAGGTTGACGGCGGCGGAAATGGACGAGTTACTCCGGATCGTCGGCGCTTACCGGTTGGAAGCGGATATCGCTCCGACGGGCGCAGTGGAGGTTTCGACGTTTGCGCGTTGCGGATCGTCGGATGCCGCGGAAACGGCGTTCAGTTATTTTAACGCGTTGTTGGAGGAATGGAAGGTCAAGCTCGACAAGGACAACGCCCACCTGGAAGGCGAGTTCACCCTCGAAGGAAACGAGGTGATCGGAAAGTTCGTCGTGACGGACGTCGACGAGGTGATGGTCGAAAGCTCGCAGAAGAAGCTCGAGGAAATGGAGAAGCAATCGCAGCCCTGAGCGCCGCCCGTCGCCCGGTCAATCCGCTTTTGAGCATGGGTACATCCCCCGAAAGAAGTTGCCTCGAATACTTTCGCCGGATATCGTAAATCCATATCCTCAGGTGAGGAGGGGGCACCAAAGAAGTGTTGGAGCGAGAGCATGCCGCATATTCGCATCAAATCAGGAGAGAAAGTTTCCCTTCGCCTGACCGCACACGAGCGACAGCTCGTCCTGGCGCATACCTTTGCGCCACCGAATCTCACAAACCTCCTAAGGTTTGGGACTCATGAGGGGAATTTCAGCCGCTATAGGCTCACGCCTGACGAATTGGAGGAGTTGCTAGGATATATCGCTGCGGAAGCCAATCACACTAAGGTCCCCAAACGTCAACGGGATTTTGTGCGCATATTGGAGCGGATCGACCGGGAACTCGAACGCCATCTAAACGAGGCCTCCCAGCAACAGGAGTCGAACTCGTTTCCCTCATCCATGCCTCCCGAGCTGGCCACGGCAATCACCAAACTCATATCCGCTGGGGAATTTGAGTCCCTCGATGAGGTTAATGCGGCGCTTTCGAATCTCACGCACGAGCACAACACGCGCGGCAATCCGGATTTCAGCGGATTGTCTCCCGAGTCGGTCGGCCGACTCATCTACACCGAGTGGGGGTCGCCCGATAATCCGATGCGACTTAACCACGCAGTCCCCCATGAGTTGCTACTCCGCTCCCGGTTGTTCCAGAACGCTCGGACTTTTCTCAACCTCGGACTTGACGCTAGGGCGATGAAAGCGACAGCCACGGGAAATCTGAATCGGGAAGCCGTGGGAAGAATGCTTAACATTGGCGTTTGGCCGGAAATATACGTAGATCGGGTCATGCGCTGCAGCAAAGTTGTGAACGAGCAGGACATTTTCCCGCTACACGTGCTCCGTATTATTCTTGAACTGGCAGGACTCGTTCAGCGGCGCAAGGGCTTCTTCAAAACTACCAAGGCCGGAAGCCGGTTGTTGGAGGAGGGTTCGGCCGGTGAATTATTCGCCAAGCTTTTCCTTACTTACTTCCGAAAGTTCAACATCGCATACGAAGGCCGGTTGCCTGAGTTCTCTTCCGTGCAGGATACGTTCGCGTACTCCTTGTACGCCGTTTCCAAGCGCTTTCAGCACTGGACGAATCCAGACCCCATCGCGAACACGCTCTTCTTGCCGGTGGTATGCCGTGAGATTACTGATGCCTGGCCGTTCGATCACGCTCCGCGCACTATTGCGTACTCTTATATCCTTCGGCCGCTAGAAGAATTCGGACTACTTCAAAACCGCGCAGCAAACGCATTAGGCGTGTCGTACCCAGACTCAAATTACAAGAAGTCTCCCCTGTTCGACGCGTTCATCGCATTCGATTTTGGCTCCCAATCCATCCGATCCGATTCATAGCTTCGACGGGATTGCGCGCGCGGGCTTGCAAGTGACCGATTTACGAGGAATCCACTTACGTCCGCTACGTGTTTTGGCACGCCAAGTGGACGCTCGGGGAAGCGTAGCGGGAGAAGTCCTGTCCGGACTCTCTATTCTTACAGCGATTCATCGATAGCTCTGAGGCCGCGCATTGATCGAAGCTCCCGTAATTCTTCTCACCGTTGGATTTCTCGTCTTCGCGAGTATTCTGGCCAGCCGTCTTTCCGATCGTTTCGGTATACCCGCGCTCCTGACGTTCCTCGTTGTGGGCATGCTCGCCGGTTCCGATGGGCCCGGGGGAATTCACTTTGACGACGCGCGGCTCGCGAATTTCGTGGGGACGATCGCGCTCGCGTTCATCCTATTTTCCGGCGGACTCGACACCAACTTTCGCATCATCCGTCCCGTACTCGGGCGGGGTATCGTTCTATCGACATTCGGCGTGCTGATCACGGCGTTTCTTCTCGGCCTATTCGCCTGGGCGGTATTGGGATTTGAGCTTCTCCACGGGATGCTCCTGGGCGCTATCGTGTCCTCGACTGACGCGGCGGCGGTGTTTTCCGTGCTACGGAGCCGCGGGGTTGGCCTGAAGGGCAACCTCAAGCCCCTGCTCGAATTCGAATCGGGCAGCAACGACCCGATGGCGATTTTCCTCACGGTGGGACTGACGCAACTGCTGACTACGCCGGACGCGAATTGGCTTGGACTGATTCCGGCGTTCGCGATCAATATGGCCGGGGGAATCGCGGTGGGCCTCGGAGTCGGCAAGCTCGCCGGCATCCTGTTCAATCGCATTCGCCTCGATTACGAGGGGCTCTATCCGGTTCTGAGCATGAGCCTCGTGCTTCTCACGTTCGGCGTGGCCGAAGCCTTCCGCGCGAACGGATTCCTCGCGGTGTATCTGTGCGGGATGATGTTGAACGGGACCGATTTTGCGTACAAGCACGATGTCTCGAAATTTCACGATGGCCTTGCGTGGCTGATGCAGATCATCATGTTTATCGTGCTGGGGCTGCTCGTGTTTCCATCGCAACTCCCCGCCGTTGCAGGCCAGGCTCTGCTGGCGGCGCTGTTCCTGACGTTCGTCGCCCGCCCTGCCGCCATCGCCGTCGGCCTTTGGCGCAGCCCGTTCTCCCTGCAAGAACGCACACTCGTCGCGTGGACAGGCCTGCGCGGCGCCGTTCCCATTGTCCTCGCGACTTTCCCTTTGCTGGCCGGCTTCGAGCACTCGATTCTCGTCTTCAACGTCGTCTTTTTCATCGTGCTCACTTCCGTGGCGATTCAGGGCACGTTACTCATGCCCATCGCGCGCTGGTTGAAGGTGGACGAGCCGCTCGCCTCACGGCCCAAGTATTCATTCGAAATTCAGCACCGGGGTCAGACTCAGGGCGAAACGCGCGAGATCGAGATTCTGCCCAACACCGCCGCAATCGGGCGCACGTTGGCGGATTTGGACATACCGCATGACGTGCTCGTGCTCCTCATCGGCCGCGGCGACAGTTTCGTGATCCCGCGCGGCCTCACCCGAATCGAGCCTTACGACACGCTCCTGATGTTCGGCCAGCCCGACACGTTGCGCGCGGCGGGCAACGCGGTGCTCAGGCCCAAACGCGTCCGCCGCAAGGTGAACATTCCCGAAGACCCGCTCGCGGAACTTCCGATGTCGACCGACCAGAAGTATCTATCGAAGCAAGTCGTGGTCGTCGGCTATGGCCGCGTGGGACGCCGCATCTGCGAGGCGTTGATCAAGCGCGGAATTCCCGTGGTCGTCGCGGAGCAAGACCGGGAACTCGTGGAGCAACTCCGCGAGGGCAACGTGCCGGCGGTCGCGGGCGACGCGTCCGTCATCTCCGTGTTGGTGCAGGCGCATGTCCCGAAGGCTGCGATCCTCG
>JBGTJY010000903.1:0-8228 GCA_041744855.1 Candidatus Hydrogenedentales bacterium | reverse complement strand
GCGACTCGGCAACGCAAGGCGCGGCTGCTGGCTCGCCGCATAGGCAAGCGCGTCGTAGTAAGCCACGCCGACGGCGGGATTCTCCGGCGCAGAGCCGCCAGGCCCCGATTGCCGCCAGTTCGCTGTGGCCGCGAATTCCCCGAATTGCGCGCTCGACACCGGCGACGTCTGGATGAAAAATCCCGTCACCTGCGGCGATTCCGATTCGCCAGGAATCGAAACAAAGCCCGGCGGAATGAACGTCATGCCCTCGCGAACCAGTGTCGCGGCCATAAAATAATGTACCGCGCCGAGACATTCGCGGATGGCCGATGCCGGATTGCTCTCCGCCATCTTGGCCGCCAGTTCGGCCTGGTCTCGCCCTGCCTCGACCCAGCGATCGATTCGGGCCCGTGCAACGTCGCTTGCCGCCGAACGCGACGCCGCCATCGCTTTCGAGCGCGCACGGTTCACGAGCATCTCCCATTCCGCGTAGCTCGCAGCGGGATCGCCGGTGACGATGGGCGACGGCGGTGGACTCGGAATCGACGTTACCGCGCTGGCCTCCTCGATCAGCCGCACCCGCCGCGCCTCGGCCTGACGAATTCCGAAAAGCGCACCAGCGGCAATCGCGAGTAGCGCCAAGGCAGTCAACCCCGGGCGCACCCAAGATACGGTGCGCTTGGCCGGCGGCTGTGCGGTAATCTGAATCAAATCCGATCCCGCCTCGACCAACCTGCGCACCTGCCCCAACGCGTCGCGAAGTTCCGCCGCCGTCTGATACCGCTTGTTCGGGTCGGGGTCCACGCACTTCGCGATGATTGGGTCGAGCGCTGGCGGGACGCTCTGCTGAATCTCCGATACCGGCTTCGGCACGCCCGTCGGCACATTGCCGGTCAGCACTTCGTATAACATCACGCCGACACTGTAGATATCGGCGCGCCCGTCCACGGCCGACGTATTGCGCAGTTGCTCCGGCGACATGTATTGCGGCGTGCCCATTACCATCGAGGCCTGGGTCAGGCTCGTGCGGTCGCGCAATTTCGATATGCCGAAATCCATCAGCTTCACGTGCCCGTCCGTCGCGATCATCACGTTTTCCGGCTTGATATCGCGATGGATCGTAAAGCGATGCGCGTACTGCAACGCAGCGCACAACTCGTCAAAAATCCGCAGCACGGTCTTGATCCCCACGCGCTGCCCCGGCGTGAGTCCCTCGAGAATGTCCCGAAGCGATTTCCCCTTCAGGTACTCCATCGAAATATAAACGACATCTTCGGCGGTCCCGATGTCATGCACACGCACAATGTTTGGATGCGACAAAGATCGCGCTATGCGTGCCTCGTTGAAGAACCGCTCGACCACGATCGGGTCGCGCACCAGTTCCGGCAACAGCGATTTGAGCGCGACCGTTTCCTTGAGCGTGTTGTCGTAAACCTTGTAGATCGCGCCCATCCCGCCGCGCCCAATGACATCCTGAATCACGTAGCGATTGGCGAAAATCTGCCCACGGCGGAATGAATGACTCGGCTGCGAACCTTGCGAAAAACGCGTTGGACCAGCCGTGACCGGCAATGGCGAGCCACAGTGCCGGCACGTGCTCCGGCCTGTCGTATTTTCCTGTCGACATTGCGGACAGATGATGACGTTGGTCGAAGGGTCGAAGGGTCTGCTCATGGCGCGCTCATCGTATCCGCCCGGCAAGTGCGGTGCAATTGATTGTAGTGCAGGCTTCCAGCCTGCACGCGGCTTCGCGCCAGGCCAGAACTCCGCGAAACGTATGCTACACTACGCGCCGTTTTTCACCTCGAACGACCCGCTTCCAAGGACCACCCATTGAGCGCCACCTTAGGCTTTCTCGGCTTTGGCAACATGGCCGAAGCAATTTTCCGCGGTCTTCTGTCCGCGGGCACGTATTCCGTGAGGAATCTGTGCGTCTTCGACGTCGATCCCGCGAAGCGCGCCAAGGCAAGCGAGGCGGGCGCGAAAGCCGTCCCCGACGCAGCGAACCTCGCGCGCGAAAGCGATGTCATTCTCCTCGCCACCAAGCCGCAAGACATGGCCGCGGCGCTCGCCGAACTCAAGCCCGGCTTCCGCGAATCGTCCCTCGTCGTCTCCGTCGCCGCCGGCATCTCTACCAAGTTCATACAGGATCGACTCGGCCCCGGCGCGCGCATCGTTCGCGTCATGCCCAACACGCCAGCATTTGTCAGCGCGGGAGCGGCCGGTTTCGCGCTGAGTCCCAACGCCACCGACAACGACGCGAAAACCGTGCAGCGCATTTTCGATGCCGTCGGAATTACGGAACGCGTCGACGAATCGCAGATGGACCTCATCACGGCCCTCGTCGGCAGCGGACCCGCGGATTTCTTTTTCATTGTCGAAGCCATGACCCAAGCCGCCGTCGCCGCGGGCCTTCCGGAATCCCAAGCCGCGCCCCTCGCCGCGCAAGTTTGTTACGGCGCGGGAAAACTACTGCACGATTCCGGCGAATCGGCAGCAACTCTTCGCGAACGCGTCACCTCGAAAGGCGGCACGACTTTCGCCGCGCTCGAGACGTTCCGCGCGCTCAACCTCGCGGACGTCATCGCGCGCGGGATGGACGCCGCAGCGAAACGTTCGAAGGAACTCGGCTCCTAGTTCGGGGATCCCAACGCCATGTATCTCCTATCGCTCAACGCGCTCGCGCTTTCTATCGCATTGCTGCAAACGCCGGACGAAGAAACTTTTCGCAAGTTCTTCGAGGAATTCACCAAACGGCGCGACGCAATCCAATCGCTTCAAGCGTCCTTTACCCAGGAATCCGTCACGCCCGACGAAATCATCAAATCCACCGGTACGGTGACCTACGCGCGGCCCAAGCAATTGATTTTCCGCTACAGCGATCCCGAACAAGTCTATTTGCTCGACGGGAACCGCGCCTATGAATACGACGCGGAACTGCTCCAACTACAGATTTTCGAACTCGAAGAAAGCGCGCAGGCCGAGGCGTTCTATCTGGGTTTCGAAAGCGACGCCCAGCGACTCCTGGAAGCGAACGATGTCCGCATCCTCGTCGATGAAGTAACCGGCGGTTTCGCGATTGAATTGACGCCGAAGCCCGACGGCGAAGACGACGCCTTCTACCAGAAGGCCACGCTCCATCTGCGGCCGTCGGACTATTTGCCAAAAGAAATTCACATCGTCAACGACGAAGATTCCGAAACGCGCATCACCCTCGGTGCAATTACGCTGAACGCATCGCTCGCCCCTGACGCCATGCAGATTGCCCTGCCGGAAGGCACCGACATCATCGAAAACGACGAGTACATCGAAACGGTCGGTGCTGGCGGAAAACGCGTTCCCGAGCGCGCGGATTCCCCGTCGACTCCGTGATTCCCCTCGTTCTCGCCTCCGCATCGCCCCGCCGCCGCGCATTGCTCGAGGCCCTTGGACTCTCCGTCATCGTGCAGCCGAGCACCGCCGAGGAATCCAACGTTGGTTCTCCGGAAACCGTGGTACTCACCAACGCGCGCGCGAAACGCGACGACGCCCTAACGCGCCTTTCCTCCCCCGCCGTGGTGATCGCCGCCGACACCGAAGTCTTCATCGACGGCACCGTACTCGGCAAGCCCACTGACCTCGCCGACGCGAAGCGCATGTTGAGCATGTTGTCCGGCCGCACCCATCACGTGTACACCGGCTTGGCCGTCGCCGCTAGCTCGACTGGAAAACGTGCGGAAGCAGTCGAGGTAACCGCCGTCCGATTCCGCGAATTGACGGCGCATGAAATCGAACGCTTCGTCGATGCCGTACGTCCCCTCGATCGCGCCGGCGCGTATACCGTCGACGGCCCGGGAAGTTTGCTGGTCGAATCCTACGACGGATGCTTCTACAACGTCCTAGGCCTGCCGATCGTTCGCCTGGACAAATTGCTCCGCACCTTGGGCCACGATCTCTTCGCGCGGCTCAATCCGGCTCTCGCAAAGTTTCTCTAACCAGAGATGCCCTCTGAAACAGTAAAGCCGGATTGACAATATGCAGAGGCGCGCCTAAGATTCATCGGATTCGGAGGCCAACGCTTGAGCACCATTCAGTTTACCCCCCTTGGCGGCATCGAGGAAGTGGGGGCGAACAGCTACCTCGTTCAGATCGAACATCTGAATATTCTGCTCGATTGCGGCCTGCATCCCAAGAAAGAGGGCCGCGAAGCCCTGCCGAATTTCAAGCCGCTGACGCGTGCCCCGCACGCGGCGATCATTTCGCACGCGCACATCGATCACTGCGGCGCGCTGCCCTTACTTTGCAAATTGCACCCGACTACAGTCCCCTATTGCACGCGTTCCACCCTCCGCATGATGGACCGCATGCTGCACAACAGCGTCGCCGTCATGGGAATTTTGCGAGACGAACGCGGCATCCGCGACTATCCGCTCTACGAACACAACGACGTCGATTTCGCGTTGCGCAAGGCCTACGGCATCGACTTCGATCGCGATTTCGCCATTCACCCGGGCAGCCCCGTCCGCGCGCGCTTCTACCGCGCCGGTCACGTGCTCGGCGCTGCATCGATCCGAATCAGCGCGCCGGGCCACACCGTTTTCTATACTGGCGACATCAGCACCGTCGACCAGGAACTGATCCCCGGGTTCACGATTCCAAAAGACGTCGAAGGCATCGACACGCTCATCATGGAATCGACCTACGGCGCCAACGATGAAGCGGACGCCTACGACTATGGCAGCGAGATTGCCCGCTTCGGAAAAGAGGCGGGCGAAGTACTTGCCAAAGGCGGATCGGTTTTGGTCCCTGCGTTCGCTCTCGGCCGCGCCCAGGAAGTCCTCAACATCATCGCTCGTTTGCAGGAAACCCGTCGCCTCCCCGTAACACCCGTCTACGCGACGGGCCTCGGCCGCGCGATATACGAAATTTACAGTTCGTTCTCTGAAGAATTACGCAGCGGCGTCGAGCTCGCGCCGATGAGTCAATTCGAGCGCATCGGCGATGTCTGGGACCCCAAGGTCGTCCCTGCGCTCTTGCGAGAACCCAGCATCGTCGTCGCCACCTCCGGCATGATGATCGAAAACACGCCGTCGGCCGTCATCGCGCATCACATGGTCCAAGAGTCGAAGCACGGCATCTTTTTCGTCGGTTACTGCGACCCCGATACGCTCGGCCATCGCGTCAAGCATTCACAAAAAGGCGACCGCCTGGTCTTCTGTCCCGCGCTCGGCGAGACCCAAGTGCGCAGCTCGAATATTCGTTCGTTTCACTTCAGCGCGCACGCGCCGCGTTTGGCGCTGCAGGCCGTCGCAGAAAAAATCAAACCGAAGAACGTTATTTTCGTTCACGGCGATCCCCCCGCCGTCGCATGGATGCGCGAACACGCCGCAAATGGTGCGGTTTCCCATTCGCCACGCGTGGGCGAAACGATCCAGCTCCGGAGTTAACGCGTGGCGCGGCGCCGCAGCCGTGTGATCCGCTCGGTTAGCGCCGGTATCACGCTCACCTATCTCCGCGTCATGTCGCGCCTGCCGCTCTCGATGTGCCGGCGTTTCGGAATCGGAATCGGCTGGCTCGCGTATTTGGTTGTGCCCCGTGTCCGCCGCGTCGCGTTGGCCAATCTCGAATTCGCCTATGGCGATACGTTGACCGCGCATGAAAAACGCGCCATCGCCCGCGCCGCGGCGCGCAACATGGGCCTCGTCGCCGCCGAGTTCGCGCACATCCCGCGGGTCGGTCGCGAAATTCCCATCGCCGTGAAGGGCCTCGATCACCTCGCGACCGATTCCGGAATCGTCGCCCTGGGCGCGCACCTCGGCAATTGGGAATGGATGGGGGCGGCGCTCGTGTCGGCGGGTCGACTCGCCGCCGCGATTGTGCGCCCGCTGGATGACCCACGAATGAACAACGCCGTAGACTCCATCCGCCGGCAGGGCGGAATGGTCACCATTCCCAAGGGATCCGCCACGGGCGAAGTCATCCGCAGGATTCGAGAAGGCGCCGTGGTTGGAATCCTCGCCGATCAAAGTCCTCGCCAAAATGGAATACCGGTCACATTCTTCGGCCAGCGCACCTGGGCGACGGTCGGCCCGGCGCTTATCGCATTGCGTGCTGGCGCGCCGATTCACCTGGTGACGATCACGCGTGACACGAACGGCGTGTATACCCTCGCATTTTCGCCCCCCATCGACGCCACCGCGACGGGCAACCTCACACATGACCTCCAGGCGATCACCCAGCGTTGCCAGGACGCAATCGAAGCGGCAATCCGCGAGAACCCTGACCAATGGCTCTGGATGCACCGCCGCTTCAAGCCCCGGCCCCGCCTCGAGCGTGAATGGAACGAGCGCCTGCAACGTTCCAAGCGACAGGTAGGAGAATAAGATTTTCACCCCATGTCGTCGTGCACGCAATCGTAATCGTAATCGTAATCGTAATCTCGAAATCGTAATCTCGAAATCGAAAAAAGCTACCGCCAACCCGACGAATCGCATTTTCATCCATTGCGCTGGCTAAACCGCGCGATAGTATTCCGCGTCTAACAGAAAAACGTTTGCCTCAACTCGAAAGGCCGTCATGTTCAATGCATTCAAAATCATTTTCGTGATTCAACTTTTCTGCCTCGCAACGTTCGCCAACGCACAAGAAATCGCATGGGAACCCCACGCCTACGCGGCACGTTCCGGCGAAAAAGTCGAAGCGCAACTAGGCCACTTGGCCGTCCCGGAGAATCGCAACAACCCGAACTCGCGCACCATCACGCTCGCATTCGTCCGGTTCCCCGCCACCACGCAACATCCCGGACCGCCCATCGTCTACCTCGCGGGAGGTCCCGGCGGGTCCGGCATCGAATCCGCCCGGGGTGCACGATTCCCCATTTTCATGGCCATGCGCGCGTTCGGCGATGTCATTGCGCTCGACCAACGTGGCGTCGGCCAATCCGAGCCCGACATGGCCTACCGCGCGGTCGAGGCCTTGCCGATAGACAAGCCCGCAACGCGCGCGGCCATGGCCGCGCTCTACGTCAAGCATGTTCGCGCGATGTCCGAGACCATGGCCGCGAAAGGCATCGAGCTCGCGGGCTACACCACGGACCAAAACGCCGACGACGTCAACGCGCTACGCATCGCCCTTGGCGCGGAGAAAATTACGCTGTGGGGCACGAGCTACGGCACGCACCTTTCGTTCCCCATCTTGCGCCGTTACGGCGAACACATCGACCGCGTCATTCTTCACGGCACGGAAGGCCCCGACCACACGGACAAGTTGCCGAGCGATACGCAGCGGGAACTCGAGAGCATCGCAGCGGCTGTGCGTACCGACGCCGCGCTTAGCGAACACATCCCCGACTTCATGGCCCTCGCGACAGAAGTCGTGCAGCGCTTCGCGGCCGCGCCCGTAACGATCAATCTCTCTCCCACTTCGGACTCGAAGCGCGAAATCGTCGTCGGCGATTTCGAGTTGCGCATGTTCATCGCCGAAAACCTGCGCGATCGCCAGTCGATCGCCGGCCTGCCCGCCGCGCTCTATCGCATTCAACGGGGCGACTATCTCGAACTTGGCCGCTGGGCCTTCGGCGCGCGCAGGTTCATGGGCACCTCGGCGATGTTCATCGCCATGGACACCGCTTCCGGCGCATCGCCCGAGCGCCAGGCCCGCATATCGCGCGAAGCCGAGACCTGCCTCCTGCAAAACGCGATCAATTTTCCATTCCCGGAAGTGCGCGAGGTGGCTTGTGCGCCCGACGCCGGCGACGCATTTCGCGGCCCGCTGCAATCCAACGTCCCTACGCTCTTCATCAGCGGCACACTTGACGGCCGCACGCCAATCTCCAACGCCGAAGAAATGCTGCGCGGATTTCCGAACGGCCAACATGTCATTGTCGAAAACATCGGCCACGGCGACGACCTTTTCACCGCGTCCCCCGAAATCCTCGCAGCCATGCAGGCGTTCATGTCCGGTACGCCGCTCCCCAACAAACACATTCACGTCGATATCGAATTTGAACCGGTCACTCCAACGAAAACGGAACCATGATCCCTCCAATTAAACTCGCTCCTATTCTTCTCCTTTTTGCGGCGCCGCTCAGCGCAATGGCGTCCACAACCGCATTTGTCGATGTGAACGTCATCCCGATGACCGCGGAAACAGTGCTCGAACGCCAGACCGTGCTTGTCGAGGGCAACATGATTTCCGCGATCGGCGCGGATATAAAAATCCCCAATGACGCCATGCGCATCGACGCATCGGGGCAATATCTGATTCCT
>JBGTJY010000902.1:0-3075 GCA_041744855.1 Candidatus Hydrogenedentales bacterium | reverse complement strand
CCGGGCAAATCCGGATAGTCTTCTCGAGCTGTCTCATAGCGTTTTCGCGAAGCCATCTTTTGATTGATAAAATACATTTCTTCCGTCTTGACGCCGTTCGCGTACGTTATCTGAATCCCGATATCCAGAAACCCATACATGTGCGTCTCCATCGACAGCCGTCCCTGGGCGTCAAATTCCCGTTTCAGCGTCTTACCGCTCGGAAGCTCCTCCTCTTCAATTCGCTCGCGATGCGCCTTCCACCCTTTCTCACGCTGGTCCCGCTCCGTGTTCCACGAGTCCAACTCCGCAGGGCTCGCCTCTTCGATCGCAGGGTCGGCTGCGGGCATGTCCGCGTACATATCTTGCGCATCCATGTAACCTTTCCTGGAAACCATCCGGTTTCTGACGATATAGCGTTCCCGCGTTTTGACCCCGTCCGTGTAGCCCATACCAATCCAAATTTCAAGGTCACCCAGCGTTCCGTACGAATGGGACTCGGACGATACTTGACCGTTGCGATCGAAATTCCATTGGATCGTCTTCCCGCTGGGAAGCGTTTTTAGTTTTGTCCCCATCGCGGCTACCTCCGAAACGACTTTTCGTTTGCGGCATGACTTCAGGGTTGCAAAGCGTGCCGATTAGGACCCTGCCGTCAATTTCGCCGACGCGACGCGCGCGCATTCCGCCAACACCGCAGCGCCAACGAAGATTGCTTCCTCGGCCGCGTAGAACCGCGGCGAATGCGCGGGGATGACTTCCCCGCCTTCCTCGCGCGCGCCGATACGGATAAAGCAGCCCGGGATTTTCTCCATGTAGAACGCAAAATCCTCGCCGCCCATATTGAGGAAATTCATCGGCACCACGCCATCTGCGCCCAAGACTTTCGTGGTGGCCTCGCGTGCCCATTCGGTTTGCTGCGGCGGATTCACGATCGGCGGACTGTTCCAATTCATCTGAATGTCCGTGTCGATACCATGCGCCGAAGCGACGCCGCGGGCGATTTGCTGCACTTCTTCATGCAGAAGCTGCCGCGTTTGTGGCGTGATCGCTCGGAGCGTGCCCGAGAGCGTCGCTGTGTTGGGAATGATGTTGTGCGCCGTGCCGGCGTTGACCTTGCCTATCGTGACGACTGCCGAATCGGAGGGATTGACACGGCGCGCAACGATGCTCTGCAGCGCCGTGATCAGCGCGCCCAGCGCGACAATCGGGTCCCGGCCCTCGTGTGGACGCGCCGCGTGCGCGCCCACGCCCTTGAGCGTGATGTCGTAGGTGTCGGCGGACGCCGCGACTGGTCCCTCTTGCGCGACGACTTGGCCGACAGCGAAACGTCGATCGACGTGACCGCCGAAAATTGCGGCAACGCCATCGAGCGCGCCGGACGCAAGAATTCTCTCCGCGCCCGCGCCGATTTCCTCCGCCGGTTGCAGGATGACGAGCACATCGCCCTCAGCCGGTTTCGCCGCGAGTAGACGGGCCGCGCCGATGGTCCACGACGCGTGGACATCGTGGCCACACGCATGCATCACGCCGTTGTTGACCGACGCGTAGTCCAGTCCCGTCTCCTCGAGAATCGGGAGCGCATCGATGTCGCCACGAATCGCCACGACCGGCGCCTTTGGATTTCGACCACGGATGCGCGCGACGATGCCCGTCTCGGCGACGTGTTTGATCTCCACCGGCTTGCACGCGGCAATTTCCTGTTCAAGCCGGGCGGATGTACGCACTTCCTTGAACGCGAGCTCCGGATGTCGATGCAAGTCCGTGCGCAACGCAACCAACTCCGCCGCGAGTTCCGGCGAGAAATACGCGCGTACGCCAGCAGGAATCCGTGGTTTCGTCGCGACGGCCATAAACTACCTCGCCGCCGAAATGCTCTCTTTGCGGACCGTCAATTGGTCGATGCGATCGCGCCGCACTTCGACGCCGAGCCCGCGCTTATCGGTGGGTACTTTCACGAAACCCTCCTTGTCCATCGTCCATTCGGGCTCGACGATGTCCTCTCGCCAGTAGCGCGCGCTGGGCGAAACATCGCCCGGCAGCACGAAATTCGGAAGCGACGCGAGCGCGACATTGTGCGCGCGGCCGATGCCGCTTTCGAGCATGCCGCCGCACCACACGGGAATGTCGTGTTCCATGCAGCAATCGTGGATCGCCTTCGACGCGCTGAATCCGCCCACGCGTCCGGCCTTGATGTTGATGATGCGGCCCGCTTTGTATTTGATCATGTCCTCCGCGCGATCGAGATTCGTGATCGATTCATCGAGGCAAATCGGCGTGCGCAGTTCCGCCTGTAAAATGGCGTGACGCAAGACGTCGTCCCACGCGAGCGGTTGCTCGATCATCATCAAGCCGAATTCGTCGAGCTTGCGAAGGTGGTCGGTGTCCTTCAACGTGTACGCATTGTTCGCGTCGACCATGAGCTCCGCATGCGGACCGGCCTCGGTGTATGCCGCTCGGACATATTGGATGTCTTTGCCCGGACTAATTTTGATTTTAACTTTCTTGTAGCCTTCCTCCAGCGCTTTCACAGTCTTCTTCGCAAGTATCTCCGGCGAGTCCTGAAGGCCGACCGAGATACCCGTTGGGATTTTTTCGCGCGTGCCGCCGAGCAGTTTCGACAGCGAGACGTTCTGCACCTGCGCGGCGAGGTCCCACAGCGCCATCTCGATCGCGGCCTTGGCCATGTTGTTGCCGCGAAAGTTGTGATCGAGGACCGGCGCAATCTGTTCCGGCCCCTTGAACTCGCGGCCCAGCACGCGCGGCGCCACCCAGTCGCGCATCATGGTCCAAGCGGTATCGATGCACTCCGGCGCATAGTTCGGCCCGGCCCCCGCGACGCATTCACCCCACGCGATGAATCCGTCGGCATCCTCAATCTCAACGAGTGCGATGCGGCGCTCCGTTTCCTCGCCCGAGGAAATGCGAAACGGTTCCTTCAACGGAAGCTGAATTTCTCGCAGCGTGATTTTTTTTACGAGTAACATTGTTCGAAGGAAAACAGTGAAGCTGCCTTCCTGTCCAAGCCGGTAGAGGTGCCTTTCATACGATTCCTTAAGAATTCAGGTTACTTTCGATAGTGTTTCGTAGCGACGG
>JBGTJY010000901.1:0-7564 GCA_041744855.1 Candidatus Hydrogenedentales bacterium | reverse complement strand
CGACTTAACGCTCAATCCGAATTTCGAGACATGATCAGGCTAACCCGACTCAATGGCGTGGAGTTTCTCCTGAACGCGGAGATGATCCGCGAGGTGGAGTCTACGCCGGACACGATTGTCACGTTGTCGACCGGCCAAAAGGTCGTCGTGCAGGAGTCCGTGGAAGCCGTTCGCACGGCGGTGTTAGAATACAAGCGCGCGATTTATCAGCGTTAAACGGGACAGCGAATGCACCGCCAACGATAGTGGCGCGTGAGCGCGGTGGTCCCGGACGCCGGGGGGCGTGATGGCGGAAGAATCGAAAGAGCAGAAGTCTGCCGGGGGCGGCCAATCCGGGATCGTTAAACTTGTCGTTGCGGGCGTCTTGATCCTCGGGGCGGCGGGTGGCGGTTTCGCAACGTACAAACTCGTCATCGCGAAAATGTTGACCGTGCCCGAGGTAGAAGAGGAACATGCGGCGGATCCGGGGGAATACATTCCGGAGGCGCCCGTGATGGTGGATCTTCCGGAAAATTTCGTGAACGTCATCATGGAGGAGCCAGGCATTCCGGCATCGACGTTGATGTACGCCGTGACCTTCGAATGCAACAACGAATCGACCGCGCATGTGGTGGAAGGGCATCAACAACGATTCGTCGACCTCGTCAGCAAACTGCACGATTCGCGGATGCGCTCGGAACTGGACGATATTAAGCTCGTGAAATCGAGCATTCAGGCGGAGCTAAAACAGAAAGCGAACGATCTGCTTCATCGGCTGCCCGGAGAACACGAAGAAGAGCTGATGATTACCAACGTGTTTCACCGTACCATGGTTGTGGACGACAAGTTGTGAGCCGATCGAAGCCGATGAAGATGAACGGCCGTGGCGAAAGCGCCGCCGCGCCCCACACGTTTTCGGAAGTCGGCGCGGCCGGAGCGTCCTCGCAGCATCTCGATTTGCGCGATCTGCGCGGCGTCAGACTCTCGGTTTCCGTCGAGCTGGGTCAAACGCGCATGCTCGTCCGTGATATCCTCGAACTGCGGAACGGTTCAATCGTGCCGCTGAACAGGATGGCAGGCGAGTTGACGGACATCCGCGTGAATGGGCTGCCGATGGGAAAAGGCGAAGTCGTCGTCATTGGCGATGCCTTGCATGTGCGGCTCGCCGAGATTGAGGGCGCACAGGAGCAGATCGATGAATTGTCTACGCGCGATTAGCATGGTCTGTTTGTGTTTCGGATTCGTCGCGGCGGCGCAGGAGGAGGCGCCGCCGGCCGAAGAACCGCAACCGTCGACCGAGAGCGTGACCGAGCAAGTCGAGAGCGCGACCGCTGAAACCGAGGACGCATCCGCGGCGGAGAGTGCATACATCGAAGAAAGCCTCGAGACAGACGCGGCGGAGATCGCACAGCCGGACCCGCTGGTCGAGGAGTTGAATCAGCAGTACGCGCGGCGCACAGCGGACGCGTCGCCAAGCGGTAGTCCGCTCGGAACCGTGCGCACGCAGCCATTGATCGACGTAGGCCGGTGGATTGTTGCGATTTCGATCGTGATCGCCTTGGTGTTGGTGCTCGGTTATATCGCGCGCCGATTCGCATCGAAAACGCCGCTGCTGGCCGGCGCCGATTTGGGCCAAGTCTTGGGCCGTATCTACCTGAACCGTCAAGCCGCGCTCTTCTACGTCGAAACCGGCGGACGCGTGCTGGTGATTGGCGTAACGAACAACGCAGTGTCGCTCGTTTCGGAATTCGACGCAACTGCATTCGACGCTGCAGGCGCGGCTGAGGCTGAGCCTCCGTCGGATGCTGAGACATTCCTGTCGCAACTCGAAGCGTCCGCGCGGGCGATGCAGGGGCGGAGTGGGAGTGGTCGCGTCGCGCAAAACAAAGGGGCCGCGGCTCTGCCGGACGATATGGCATCGATGAAGCGCGATATCGAGCGCATGCGGCGGATGTTGGCGGAGGAAGACTAAAACGCTCTAATAAAACCCGGCATTGCGAGGCCGCGGCGCCTTAGAGCGTTGCGCGCGGCCGTGGCAATCTCGTGTTTCGGACAGGTTAGCTCGTTCCCAAATTTCCATTTGGGAACGAGCGGGGAACGAAGAAGGTGCGTGACGCCGCGTCGTCAATGGGGACGGGGGAACGGTGGACGCCATACGGGTATGCATTCGGACTGCGCTACGGCCATGTCAGCGCGCGGCGCTGCGGGTTAGCCTCGTTCCCAAATTTCCATTCAGCCTCGTTCCCAAATTTCCATTTGGGAACGTACCCTCCACTCACCTCGTTCCCAAATTTCTATTTGGGAACGTACCCTCCACCCACCTCGTTCCCAAATTTCTATTTGGGAACGTATTGCGGAACTGCCTCTGTGCCGCGCTAATCATCGCGTCCACCAGCGCTTGGGGACAAGACCCCGATCCCGCTGCCGAGGAGAACGTCCTCGGACTCGATCTGATCGGGCTCGCGGAGCAGGCGACGCAGCCGCAAAATATCTCGACGACGTTGTTGCTGTTCTTTCTACTGACGGTCCTGACGCTCGCGCCGGCCGTGCTCGTCATGACGACGTCGTTCACGCGCATCATCGTCGTATTCGGTTTTTTGCGCCAGGCGATGGCCACGCAGCAATCGCCTCCCAACCAGGTGTTGATCGGACTGGCGCTGTTCTTGACATTTTTCATCATGGCGCCGACCTATGAGCGCGTCAACGATGAAGCGCTTCAACCCTATATCAACGGCGAATTCGAAACCCTCGAGGACGCATGGAACGCCGCGCTCGGCCCGATCCGCGATTTCATGTTTCTACAACTGCGCGATCGCACGACGGACATCGCGTTGTTCATGGAAATTGCCGGAGTAGGCCCTTTGGAAACGCGCGATGACTTGCCGACATCCGTGCTCGTGCCCGCGTTTGTGTTGAACGAATTGCGAGTCGCGTTTCAGATCGGGTTCGTGATCTACATCCCCTTCCTGATCATCGACATGGTCGTCGCGAGCACGCTGATGGCCATGGGGATGATGATGCTGCCCCCGGTGTTCGTGTCGTTACCGTTCAAAATCATCCTGTTCGTGCTGGCGGACGGTTGGTACCTCTTAACGGGATCGCTAGTGCGGAGCTTTTTCGGGTAACGCCGCTTTTCAAGCGGCGAGTGTCAAGCGGCGAGTTGCGAAACCCCGGTCTGCCAGTTCACGATGGGCGCTTCCTTGGGAAATCGATTGGAGGTCCCGTGCGTACTTTTCCCGCGATTGTTTGGTTAGTTTTTCTGGTTGGAGCAACGCCGTTAGGCGAGGCGGCCGATATTAAATCCGAACTGATTTTCCCGCCGCAATCTGAACATGTCCACAGCAGCAGCATCGTCGAATGCCCAAATGGCGACTTGCTCGCGGCGTGGTTTCAAGGCTCCGGCGAGCGCTCCGCGAACGATGTGCGCGTGATGGGTTCCCGCCTTCGCAGCGTGGGTTCCTCATCCGGCAACCAGGAGTGGGAGTCGCCGTTCCTGATGGCCGACACCCCGGACATCCCGGACTGCAATCCCGTCTTGTTTATCGATGCGCAGGAACGATTGTGGATGTTCTGGATCGTCGTGCACACGAATCGATGGGAGCGATCGATCCTGAAGTATCGGCGCGCGGATTCGTATAGGAAGTCCGCCGCGCCGCAATGGAATTGGCAGGACATCATTCTGCTCGACCCGGGCGACACATTTCCGGAGTTGCTCGAGGCCGGACTAAAAGAGACAGGATTCGCGCAGCCGATGTGGGCGGAGTATGCGCCGCGCTACGCCGACATGCTGATCGAAGCGGCGAAGGACCCTGTGAAGCGGCAGATTGGGTGGATGACGCGGACATGCCCTATCACGTTGCCGAGCGGGCGAATACTCCTGCCTCTGTATTCCGACGGATACAACGCGTCGCTGATGGCGTATTCGGACGACGGCGGCGATCATTGGAATACGGGCAGGCCAATCGTCGGTCTCGGCCCGATCCAGCCCACGATCGCGCGGCGAAAAAATGGCGAGCTGGTGGCGTATTGCCGAGACAGTGGGATCGAGCCGAGTCGCGTCATGCACAGTGTGTCGAGCGATGACGGCGAGACATGGTCCGTCGCGCGGGATACGAACCTGCCGAATCCCGGCAGCAGCCTCGCCGTAGTGACGCTCGCGGATAGCCGATTCTTGATGGTGTACAACGACACGGAAGAAGGCCGGCACCAGTTGGCCGTGGCAATTTCGTCGGATGAAGGCGCGACCTGGCCCGTGCGGCGCCATCTGGAGCAGTCTGAGCCGCGGACGGGGTCATATGGCTATCCGACGGCGGTTCAAGCGAGGGATGGCCGCGTGCACGTGTCGTATTCGCATCGCGGGGAAAGTGGCGCGTCAATCAAGCATGCGGCGTTCGATGTGGAATGGGTTGCGGAGTAGTTGCCACGGATGAACACGGATGAACGCGGATACAAAACAGGAATGACGGTTTCGAGATGATTCGATTGAGAGATAAGTCTTGGTGTGTTTCCATTCGCGCGCTGGTGTTGACGTGTTCTGCGCTTTCGGCCCTTGCAGCGAACGCGGCTGAGTTCAAGTCGATTCATATCGAACCTTTCCAAGAAGGAGATACGGTCGAATGGCGCTACGCTCAACTGCTTGAAGCGCGTTTGAAGACGCTTGCGGATGCGCGAATCACTTCGGGTGACGGCATACCAGGCGACGGATACGAGCTTGGCATTTCGTTGGTGAATGCCGAGCGTCTTGAAGGTGCTGCGGATCTCGCGCGTCAATTCGGTGTCGCCCTGCCCACCCGTTTCGACCCGGGCCCGGAAGGATTCGTGCTCGCGACCCATTTAACGGAAAGTGGAATCGGTCTCGTGGGCATCGGGACCGATCGACGCGGCGTGCTATTTGCAGTCGGCGAAATCTTGCGGCGGGCGGTGGGACGCGGCGACGCGATCGAGTTTCCGGATGAGCTAAACGTCCGCGCCGCGCCGCGATGGCCGGTGCGCGGGTTGATGGTCACGCAAGGATTCACGATGCGCGAATTGACCGGCGCGCGCGAATGGACCGAGCAAGAGGAGCAGTACACGATTCTGGATTTCGCGCTCGCGGGCGCGAATACCTTCGAAGTGCGTGCGGGCGCGACGGGCACCGTACCCATGCACGATTTCGTCACGTCGTACGGATTGCAGACGCTGACGATTATCAATGGCAACCAGGGAAGCGGTCCGCCGGAGTGGCAGGCGAAGGAGGCAATCGGGCGGACGGGCTATTTAAGTCCCGCGATTCCCGAGGCGCGCGCTCAATTGCTCAAGGAGCGCGAGGACTTATTTCGCAGCATGCCGCGCTACGATTTCGTGCACATCAAATCCGGCGACGGCGGCGGAGATGAATCCGAAGCGGCCGCGCCGTACGGCCGTGCATTCGTGAAGTTGTGCGAAGACTACGCGCGGATATTGCACCAGTATCATCCCGATAACAAGGTCTTTGTCGGCAATCAAAAACTCGACAACGCGGGCGACCTCGCGATCTTCGAATATTTGCAGGCGGAACCACGGGCGTGGTGCGCCGGAATTTGTTACGGTCCCGGATCGAACGCGATGGGCTGGACGCCGGGGCGTCGGCAGGATCATCGCATGGACCTGTTCGAATACGCGGGCCACGGCGCGCTTGGCGGCTATTTACGCGAGATGCATCATCAATTGCCGCCGCAACAATCGATCTTGTTGTTCACGGACCTGACGCATTGGGTGTATTCCCAGTATGGACTGATGGATCACGAAATCATCGCGGATCGCGACTATCAAACGCCGCCGAGTTGGGACCAGTGGATGTACGATCGGCGTCCGGACGACGTCATGGCGATGGTGTACGACCGGCGGACATTTCATGCGCGGCCACGGAACTACTACCGCGTCTTTCAGGAGACCGCGCCGTACACGATTGGCGACGTGACGTATTCGGAGGGACATCACGACCACCTGAACCAGTGGATGTATCAGCGTTTGTTCTGGGGACCGCATCGAAGCGTCGAGGACGTCGTCGCGGAGTACGCGCGGACCTATTTCGGGCCGGAAGCCTCGCCGATGATGGCCGAGGCGATATTGCTACTCGAGGAGAACATTCAGACGTCGATCGCGGACAACGCAGGCATCGATCGGATGGTCGAGCTGGTTGAAAGCGCAGGCAAGCGGATGCCGGCGCGTGTGATGGAACGCGACTATCTGTGGCGTGAGTACATGCAGAAGGCGTATCTCGACAAATACATCCAGCTCGACGTGCGGCAACAGGACGCGGCGTACGACGAGACGATCGAGAAGCTGGATCGCGCACTCGATCGCGGCGATCTGCAGCGTACGGTCGCTGCTCTGTCGGAGGTCGAATTGCCCGATCCGTCGCGCGAGATGACGCGACTGCGCGAAGCCGCGGACAGACTCGGGCAGGAAAGCGACCGCATCTATGGCGTGCGTAACGATGGCCTGTTCAATCTCGATCAGGACTATCACGGGTTCGGTTGGTTGAAGCGCGAGATCGAACGCGCGGCCGCTGCGCCGAGCGAGGATGAGCGTCGCGCGATCGTCGCGAGGGCCGTGCACTATGAGGAAGCGGGCGAGGGCGGTTTCTATGACGACGCGGGGACTGCCGGCGGCGCGCCTCATTTGGTGTATGGCTGGGCGTATGGCGACGGCGGATTCAGCAGCACGAACCGGCGTTCGCAGCGCACGATGGCGTTCACGACCGACGAGGAACGCGGCGTTACCTTCCGCTACGAAGGGCTCGATACGAAGGCCGCATATCGCGTGCGCATGACGCTGGTACGTCCAAGATTCTTGGAGCGCTACGCAATGCGGCAGCCACAGACAAGTCAATCGATCTACGCGGACGAGTTCGTGCTCGCGGAGAACTTGGAGTTGCCGGAACACGTCGCGGAGTTTTTCGAGTTCGACATTCCGCAAGCGGCGACAGCAGACGGCGCGTTGGAATTGTGGCTGAAAAAGCAGCCGGGAGTGGGAGAGGGGCTTGCGTCGGATGTGACGATCTGGCGGAACACCGGGGGATGGGGGACACTGGTTTCGGAGGTGTGGCTATTCAAGACAGCCTCGCAGGTGGAACCAGAGAGAGAAGAGAATCGCGATGGCGATTGATGCACGTTTGCAAGGTTATACAGAGAGCAATGGACGCGACCCGTTCGAGCATTTTGTGGGGCCGCTGTACTACCGGTTCGACGCTGAGGGGAATTGCCGTTGCGCTTTCATTATCGAGCGAAAGCATGTGAACGGCCAGGGCAACTTGCATGGCGGGATGCTCATGACCTTCGCGGATTTCGCGATGTTTTTCATCGCGCAGAAATGTCTGGGGGACTTGCGCGCGGTGACCGTCACGCTCAATGGCGAATTCACTTCGGCCGCGAAGGAAGGCGAGTTTGTCGAGGCAATTGGCGAAGTCGTGCACGAGACGGGCGGCATGGTCTTCGTCCGCGGAACGATCGTCTCGGAAGATCGAGTCCTGCTGAATTTCTCGGGCGTGTTGAAGAAGCTGCGACCGGCGGTGTAAGTCTTCCCGGTACCGCCGCTTTTCAAGCGGCGAGTGTGATCTCGCGAC
>JBGTJY010000900.1:0-3719 GCA_041744855.1 Candidatus Hydrogenedentales bacterium | reverse complement strand
CCCCCCCCTACCACTAAAACATCGAGAAACGACGCGCCGACGCCGTCCTTTGCAAGCGGCCGCACAATCCCCGAGCCAAGCTGCCGTGCGTATGGAATGTTCTCGCCGTCTTCAAGGACGCGGAAGACGAAATAGTCCATGCGCCGTGTCCACATCGGATGCGTCTGGTAAATAATCTGCGCACGCGGGATGCCCGGCGTGAGCACGCGGATATACGCGCCGGTGTCGGGATCGCGGTAGTCCTCGTCGGTCGCGGCCCAGGGGTAGATCAGTTTTTTCGCGCTGGCGCTCCGAGCGAACGTGATGGCTGCGGCACCGAGCGCACCGCGGCGGAAGAAGTCACGGCGAGTCAGCATGAGTGGGCGTCGACAATTGGTTGTGTCCATCACATCGAGATAGTAGCCAATGATGCCGCCATGGGCTTGGCCAACTACTTCTACGGCGGAGTAATCCGCCCCAACACTACCCGGTGTTTCGCTCCGGTTGCTTGCGGCACATTCGACGGGGTGCCGCAGAGCGTCTCGTTGCCCAGCATCGCGAAGGCGGTCGCTTCGCGGGCGTCTACGGAGATGCCGTAGTCGTTGCTTAGGCGGATGGTGACGTCCGGGAGGCCCTGGCGGATGCGCTCGATCAGGGTCTTGTTGTGTGCGCCGCCGCCGCTGATGATGAGGCGCGAGACGCTGTAGTTCGGCTTGATGAATCGATTGTGCGCGCGAATGATGCTGTACGCGACTGCGGTCGTTATCGTCGCGATGAGGTCTTCGAACGAGTGATCGCGCCGGCTGGCGAGCGCATCCCGGATGTAAATCTCGGGACCGAATTCTTCGCGGCCCGTGCTCTTGGGCGGATTCTTGATGAAGTACGGGTGGTCGAGTAGGTAGTCGAGGAACTCGTCGATGACGACGCCCTTCGCTGCGTTCGCGCCGTCCTTGTCCATCTGCATCGCGCCGGAAGTAAGCAGACGCACCGCGCCGTCGATCGCCATATTGCCCGGGCCGGTATCGAATGCGAGTACTTTGTTGAAATCGGGCGGGACGACGGTGACATTCGCGATGCCGCCGATATTCAGGCACGCGATCACGCGGTCCTTCCGGTGGAACATCACCCAGTCCGCATATGGAATGAGCGGCGCACCCTGGCCGCCGGCCGCCATGTCGCGTGGCCGAAAATCGGACACGACGGGACGCTTCGTGCGTTCGGCGATGAGCGCGGCCTCGCCGATTTGAAACGTGCCGCGGTGATTGCCATCGCGCGGCGGCAGATGCACGAGGGTGTGACCCGAACTCGCGATGAAGTCGACGTCGATCCCCTGATCTTTCGCGGTCGTCATCATGCCCGCGGCGGCATCCGCCAGGCGATCGCCGAGTTCGAAATCGAGCACGCAAGCCTCGCGCGCGTCGATGTGTGGCGCGAGCAGGCGCAGTTTGATGTCTGGCGAATATGGCACGGTGCGAAACGCGATCAGCTTCACGAGCATGCCGGGCCCCGTGCCCTTGATGCGCACGAGCGCGGCGTCGATGCCGTCGCACGAGGTGCCCGACATGAGACCGATGGCGTAGCGCGTTGGCTTGTCGCGAAGTGCGGCGAGGTCCACTTATTGGAACCTTTCGATACGGACACCCGAGAAATAATGCAGGAGGATTTCAGTATACACGATGCCCCGATCCGCCATGCCGCGCGCGCCATACTGACACAGCCCGACTCCGTGTCCGCGTCCACCGCCGATGAAAGTGAATCGATTGGGATTCGCGCTGGGTTCCGCGTCGACGACGAACAGCGCGCTCGGCAAATTGCCGAATGCCTGACGGATCGGCAGCTCTTTGCGGATAGTCACGCTGCCCGACGCGCCGTTTACTTTCACCCATTTCAGGCGTCCGCTTACGCCGCGTTCGCCAAGTTCGATCGAGCGAATGCGGCCCACGCGGTGCTGTTTGCCGACCATCGCGGAAAGTTCCTCGGTCGAATACGACTTGCGCCACCGAAACGAATCGGAATCGGTCTGGCAATAGGAGGCAGGCGGCTTGCTCAGCCAACGGCGCACGTTCTCTCCGACTGGTTCCCGCGGCGCGCTCGGTGTGTCGGCAACGCCGCGTAGGGACGCATCCGGCGGCGCGCTCCAGACCGCGTCGTTGTGCTCGGTCCAGCCGCCGCAATTGGACGAGAACACCGTCGCAGCGACGCGGCTGCCTTGCAGCAGAATCGTGCCGCGCGTCGCGTCAATCGCCGCGTCGGTCGAGCTATCGCCATTGGCGCTGCCTCGGTAAGCGCGGCAATGCTCCGCGTTGCAGAAATCGACGCCTTCGAGTTGGTGCTTGCCCGCGAGGTGCGCGAGCACTTCGCTCCGCGCCGCAACGGCCTGCGCTTTCAGCGCTTCCATGGGCCACGACGACGGCATCTCGCTCGGCAGCACGCCACGCAGATACGACTCGATCGCGACGCTCTCGATGGCGCTGAGTTTTTCATCGGGCCCGACGCTGAGCGCTATCGATCCCGTGTACGAGGTGCGGCGCGCGGCTTCGAGTTCGATTCCGCCCGACGACTCGAGCGCGATGGGGAGGCCAACCGAAGCGATCTTGGTCCCCTTCGCGTCGGCAATGGTTACGCTGCCTTTTCCCGCCGATACGATCTCCGCGTGCATCCACGACCATTGATCGTTTTTCTCGAGCCGCGCCTTCGCTGCCAGCGCGTCCGCTTCCGTGACGAATCGCACGAGCGAGACCCACCGGAGCCGGTTGTCGAGCGTTTCGCCATTCGCGAGTCGAAACAATTTGCCGACGACGACGACTTCCGGCTCGTACCCATTCGCGCGCCAGGCATCGAGGTACGTCTTTTCTTCGGCGGCTTGATTGGGATAGAAGGTTTTGACGAAAAGATGAAAGCGCTCCTTGGCGGGCGCGTTGTCGCGCAGCCGGAATTGGTACGCCCCGGCCGGCAGGGTGATATCGTCTCCTGCCCCCGTCAATCGCGCAGATTGCTTCAGCGCGATGTTCAGCGAGGTCACGCCCTCCGCGATCCGCACGCGGACAAATTGATCCGCGGGATCGCCCGCAGTCGTTGGCGAGACTTCCGAGTTGAAGCCAAACGCGAACACAATCGCTGGCACAAAGAAAACAGCATTCATTTCGGCGAGGATTTCCTTTTTTTGCTTCGCTTTGTGGAAGCGGCTTCGATCGCATGCGCGAGATGGCCGCGATTCTTGTCCAGCAATTTCGCCGCCTTCTTGGCGTCGATGTTCGCGCGCGACATCAGCACAGCGACGGCGATTCGATTCCCCGCGTCGTGCAGCAACGCCGCCGCGCCTTCGACATCGCGGCCCGTCAACTCGGCGACGATCCGCGTCGCCCGGCTGCGCAGTTTCACGTTCACGGGTTGCGCGCCGACCATGTAGCCCTCGAACACACGGCCCGAAAGCGCCATCGCGCCGGTGCTAATCTGGTTGAGTACGAGCTTCGTCGCGGTACCGGCCTTCAAACGCGTCGAGCCGGGTAGCACTTCCGGCCCCGTGTTGAGCGCGATGATTATGCTTGCATTCGATGCGGTCGCCGGATTGCAGGTCACGAGACACGTCGCCGCACCGCGCGCCGCCGCCCAATCGAGCGCGCTCTGCACGTATGGCGTCGTTCCCGATGCGGTGATACCCACGACAGAATCGCGCTCGCCGACCGCGGGTTTGAGCCGGGCTAGGTCACGCTGCGCTTGCTCGCGATCGTCTTCGGCGC
>JBGTJY010000899.1:0-2975 GCA_041744855.1 Candidatus Hydrogenedentales bacterium | reverse complement strand
CATAACGCCAACATTCCCGTCCTCGGCGAAGCCGACCTCGTGGTCGTAATGAATTCGGACGGGCATCGTGGGTTCGTCGAAAAGGCCGGCACCGTCGATGAATGCCGGACTCATATTATCGACCTGCTCGAAGGAGGCGCCGAAGCATTCGAGCTTCGCCGAAAGCGTTATGAGTCGTAGCGACCCGCCCGACATTGGGGAGCACGCTGATATTCGGTGGCTGGTTGCGTCTGACCCTAAGCGAGCACGACAGCACTTTCAAAGGCTTCTCACGGAAGGTGGGGAGCCGGTACGACGATTTCTTTCGACGGCGTCACGGCCGGGCGATGGTCGCTTGCGCCAAATGGTTGCCACCGTTTATCGCACTGAACCCGCGGCTTCGATCCTGGAGGCGTGGCTAACCGAGTGGCTGGCAGTAGAGACAGATGAGTTTACGCGAACGGCGGTCGAAAATGCGTTGGCTAGTCGTGCCCCGACGCCCGTTCGCCAGCGAGGATCGCGAGGGTCTCCGGAACAGATCGTAGAGGCATACCGGTTTGTATCGGACCGATTGTGTCATCGGATACGAAATGCTATGGCACTTCCGAATGCCCAGTTGAAGCGACTGACCGAACTGATCGACCAATTGCCTGAAACCAACCACCGGACTGACTTACAGGAAACCGTCGTCGCGATTCAAGGAGGGTTTGTCAAGATCGCGAGGAACGTCGAATTCAATACGGATGACCATTACTTGGAGTGGGACGCCATCGCCCCGATCGAGTGGCTCTCGGCGAATGAGCGATCGCTGCGCGAGAGGTTTGGCTCTGCACGGTTGGTGATTCGCGGGCACAACACAGTGCGGCACGCGCGCGTAAGGGCAACACCGTTCTTGCTTGAAACGCTCTTTGGAAACCTTTGGACTAACGCCGTTCAGGCGAGTGAGTCGCCGCGTAGCTTGGAACTGGAATGCGCCGTTGACGCGCCCAAGCGCGAGGTACTGATGGTAATCCTAGATAGCGGGCCCGGGTTCAGCGACGCACACTTGGACGACGCGTTTCGGCAAATGTTTTCTACCAAAGGTCAGTCGCGTGGACGGGGCCTTCTGGAGATCGCGGACGCAGTGGCCCGTTTGCAGGGCGCCGTTAGCTTCGTTCGTCGGGGGGAAGGCGATCACCGCGTTTCGATAACGCTGCCACTTGATGGCGGATGAGCTATCCCCGCAAGCTGCACGTCCTGATCGTGGAGGATGATTCGAGTGTGATCGACGCGTACAAGGAACACTTTCGTTCCTTGCGGAAAACGTTTCCCTTAGTCGAACCAGTCTACGCGCGATCGTTTGCGGACGCGAAAGGCTGCGTGGATGGACAGTCGATTTTCCATATCGTCATTCTTGACTTGAACTTGCCAATGGAAACGCAGGGAACCCCTGTAGAAGGCTTTGTTCCGGGTGAAGACCTCTTGGAGTTACTCGCGCAGCGCGATGATGCGCCGGTCCCTGTCGTGCTGGTTGTGAGCGGAAAACTAAATCTTCCTCACTCGACTCGGGGGATAAAGGATCGCTTGGCAAACGATTTCTTTCACGGGGACCTGCTTACCAAAGCGAGCGTCGACGAATATCAAGAGATCGCTCGAGGTTTACAGAAAGCTCTTGCATATGTCGATGTCGGAATCCACATTCGTGATTCCGGCCGCGATGTATTTCCCATATTGTCACCGCGCGAAGATGACCTCCTCAGACGATGTGTCTTAGCCAACGCGTCGACTCTAGGTGTCGATATTCGCTGGTGGAGTGCGGAACTGGGCCCGACCATTAGTCGTCCGTCCTTTAGCCGCGGTCCAACGAAGGTCCTGATGGGCAAGTTTCTGCTCGACGACGGAATGGAGGTATCCATTCCGACCTTCTTTAAGTTCGAGTCAGCGGGCAACGCGCTCTTCGCTACCCGTGATGTTGGAATCCTCTCCCAGAAGCTCAGGCACGTCAAAGTATTTGGGATTCAGAAATCACGTCGGCGCAGCTTGATTGTGACCCAAAGCGTGACGAATCACGGAACGCCCGTACCCTTGAGTTCTTATCTGGCGGGGTCACCCGAGGCCGTTTCCTCGCACTTGCCAAGACTGATTTCAGAAGTGGTAGCTCAGTTGAAGCTCCTTGGCGGCGAGAGCGCAGACAACGTGCTGATTGGCTCACTGATGTGGGAGCACCTTGACGCTCAAGCTATTGAAAAGACATGGCGTGCTTATCGAGAGCGACTCCCCAACGAGCCGCCAACCGATAGCCCGATTGGTTTGCTCGCTTCTATCCGTAGCTCGGCCGAAAAATGCTGGACGAATCGACGATCCTGTGTGCATGGCGACTTGAATGCCACAAACGTCGCCATCGATACAACTCAGGAGGGGCACCCAGAAGCCTACATTTTTGATCCGGCCGGAATGAAGGCCGATTTCGCGCTACGTGATTTGGCCATGCTCGAGGTTACAACCATTGTATTTAACGCAGCAGAGGCGCACGAAGGGCTGCTAGACGCGTGTCGCCCCTTTTTTTCAGGAGAATTCTTACCCAAAGTAAGCCCGCCGCCCATTAGTTCAGCGCTCACACGAAATATCCTGTCTTTGATTTCTGCTATCCGCGAGAATGTCGTAACGGAGGGCGAGCGAACCGTATACGCGCTCTTGGTGTTCGACGCCGTTTTGGTCCAATTGTCGGGCTTGGGCATTCAGCCGTCGCACAACAAGGTGAGAAGCCCGGCGGCGGCTTGCCGAATGGCGGAGTGGATTGCTGAGTGGGTGCCCGCAGTGGCACGCGGCATCCGACTTGACGCAACCCAATTGGCGTTGGGCGATGGCGCAACGGGTGAAGTCGCAATTGTCCTCCCTTTAGGCCACGGCTGACAGCAGAAAGCGACGATGTCACCTTTTCCTTACCGTACAAGAATCTCGCCACGCTCGAGCCTGACAAGCACCGTCACTATCTCCTTCGGCGCAGCCTCGAACGC
>JBGTJY010000898.1:0-2185 GCA_041744855.1 Candidatus Hydrogenedentales bacterium | reverse complement strand
CCTGCATCGTGAAGCGCGTGCCCAGCAGGAGCGGTCGACGTACGCCGCGGTCCTCGGCAACGTCCGCACAACAATCGACAATGCTCAGGATGGGTACCGGACACCGCGGGACCAGTGCGTCGAACACGACGTGTGCAGTGTTGGCGGTGATTGCGACAAAGTCGACGCCTGCGCTTGCGAGTCGGTTGAGCGAGGCGGCAAGGTAGTCAACCATGCCCTCGCGATCGTTCGCGACAAGCCTGAGTCCCTCCTGCACATCGAGGCTGTCGATGACGATCGTCGGCGACGAGCCGGGCCTCACTTCTTCCCAGCGCGCAAGGATTCGTCGGTAATAGTCGATTGTGGACTCCGGACCAAGTCCACCAACAAGGCCAACGATCGTCATGATGTCAGTGAAGGTGTCTGCAGCACACCGGAACCTCGTAAGCCCCGCACGTTCGCGTCAAGCCTGTATTGCGCGATGCTGCGATTCGATCTAACGTCGCGGCGTGGAGTTCGGGAAGCTTTTGGTGTAGACATCGTTTGGAGGCGTGACATGGGCATACACACCGGCATGCGCGGCAAGGACCTGCAGAAGTTCCTGATGGTTGCGCGCGACATGAATGTCACCATCCTGGTGCGTCACACCAACGACGACTCGCTGAAGTACGTGCAGCGTCCGGGGTACTACCCGAAGCCAGCCGTCGTGAAGGCCAAGACTGCGGATATCAATCCGCCGCCCGTCGTTCAGCTGATCAACGGAAAGAAGACGGCGAAGCAATACAACGTCGCGGGCCTCGTGGTGCATCCCGGCTTCCAACCCAACTGTTACCGTGGTGCAAAAATCGAAAAGGCAATGGACTGCTGGAAGCACTCGATGGAAGTTCTCGCGCCCTCGCTCGAGAATACCAAGGTCAACCCGGACAAACCGGACACCTGGAGTATCTGGGGCGTCGACCGCAAAGGTGCGGACGGATCACGATGGAGTTGGCGTGTCGACATCAACCCGGCATCCGAGCACTTCGGTTGCATCCAGCTCAAGAACGAAAATCTCGACTGGTCGTACATTCACGGCGACTACGATCTCAAGGATGTCATCGTTCGCGGAAGGGAAACCGACAACAAACGCAACGAAGGCAAGATCGATGGCGTGAAGAATTTCACGCCGGTGCTGCACGAACTCGAGTTCGAGAAAGTGCAGAAGGCACTCAATGACCTGATGGGTATCGAAATGGTCCAACACGGGGCAGAAGCGCAATTCGCATGGCACGGCGACGAACCGATCACGGTCGCGTTCCCGAACTGGACCCACTTGTTGCTGCACGACGCGATCACGGTGCAGGGGTGGTATCAGTCACTCAACCGCGATGTCCTCGCGAAAGTCGGCGTCGACTATCAGAAGGATCGTTCGCGCATGTGGCACTTCGGGCCGACGGGCGTGTTTGCTCCCGGCGCAATTCCGTCAGGCAGCTGGGGGTAGTCCACCATCAGCTCCGAGGTGGCCGGTAGTGCTACCACGAACGCTGGGGCGCTGTCCGAAACACCGATCTCTCCGCGCCGCCGCGCCTCCGCGTTCGTTGTAGAACTCGCCGATAACCAAATCCGGGCCCCAGTCGTCTTTGATCGGGGCCGATGTGTACCAGCAACGTCGTCCCATATTTGTTCGGCATATGTTCGTATTGCCACTGTTGAGACTGTCACTGCTGCAGCAATAGTGCTGATTCCGCACAAAATCACGGACAATCTCGGCCAAATCACTTGAAATCGGCGCGAAGTACCGCACCTTTCGTGCTGTTCCTGCACGAAAGCTCAACCACAACCAACGATCACCAACATGTCCGCCAACAAGGCCCGCTCGCTCGCCATTCGCGAAATCACCACGCGGCCCGTCCGCATCACCACGCGTCCGGAAGAAAACGGCGTCCAGCAACCGGTCAGCGTCTGGTACGGCATGAACACCTTCGGCATCCGCGCTATGCGCGCGAAGCTCCCCAAAGGCGTCTACAACAAGCTCGCCGCATCCATCCGGCTCGGCAAAAAGCTCGACTCGGAAATCGCACCCACCGTCGCCCAGGTCATCAAGGAATGGGCGCTGAGCCGCGGCGTCACCCACTTCACGCACTGGTTTCAGCCGCAAACCGGCCTTACCGCCGAGAAACACGACGCCTTCCTCAACTTCGACGAGAACCGGCTCCCGATGGAGTCG
>JBGTJY010000897.1:0-7870 GCA_041744855.1 Candidatus Hydrogenedentales bacterium | reverse complement strand
TTTTCAATGCCCCCCGCCGCCGCGCTCTCGTCGATCATCGTGAGAAAGTCTTGTTCGGAAATCATCCGCGCGCCGAGTTCCGGCTGCGGCCCGCCGGTAAGTTGGCGTAGACCCCGAATGACAACCGCGATGGGCCACGCTACCGGCGCGCAAACAACGGTCGCAACGCGAATTACCGGGACGAACGCGAGCACGAAACGCTCCGGATGAACGAGCGCGACGGAACGCGGGATGATCTCGCCCGCCACCAGAAAAATGGGTCCGGCCAGGATTAAAGCTACCCACCACGACGACGTGTAGTATTGCACCGCCATCGTCGCGCCAATGAGGCCCAGCGCCGCGCACAGCGGCAGCGTCACCTGAAGCAGATCGGGCCGCTCCATGTGCGCGAACAAGATCGCCGCATCCTTGCGCCCGGAAGAATCGGAAGAATCTGCCTCGGCAAGACGCCGCACGCGAATCCTGTCGACCGCGGCAAGCGCAGCCTCGAACGCCGCGAAGATCGCGTGCGCGCCGAGTGCGATAAATCCCAGCACCAGAATCGCCGGTCCCGTCATCCCGCTTGTTCCTTGACCATCGGTGGTAACACCTGGACGGTAAGCCGCGTCACGCGTTTTCCGTCCACCTCATCGACCGTGAAGCGCGCACCAAGATGTTCGGATTGATCGCCTTGTTCTGGAATTTTGTGGATCTGATTCATCAGGAAGCCGCCAACCGTCTCGTGTTCGTCGTCATCGATCGGAACACCGAGCAACGTGCTTAGCTCGTGCAACGGCAAGCTCCCGTCGATCCGATAGACCCCGTCGCCGATCGTCGTTATCTGCTCGCGCCGTTCGTCGCTTTGGTCGTGAATCTCGCCGACCACCTGCTCGATCGCGTCTTCGAGCGTCACAATCCCCGCGGTCCCGCCATATTCGTCGACGACGATCGCAAGGTGAATCTGCATGCGTTGCGCATCACGCACGAACGCGAGCGCCGTCATCGTCTCCGGCACGAAACGCGGAGGCCGCATGATCTCGCTGATGGGTCGGTCCCATTCCCGTTTCACGACGCACGGCAACAGGTCCTTCGCAACCAGCAGGCCCGTGATGTGGTCCAAATCCTCCGCGAAGGCAGGCATGCGCGAGTACTCTTGCTCGCGATACAGATCGAGTGCCTCGCGCACAGTCGAGTCTTCTTTCAGCGCCACGATATCCGGCCGTGGAACGAGTATCTCGCGGAGCAGCGCATCGCTGAACTCGAGTATCCCCTCGATCATCTGGCCTTCTTCTGCCTCGAGAACATCCCGAACTTCATCCGCGTTGAGCGCCGATTTTATTTCTTTGTCCGTCGTGTAAATCGCTGCTTTCACGCGCCCCACGCCGCTCACCTGAAAGAGCAGGTCCGTCAACCCGACGAGCCCCACGGCAATCGGATTCAACGCCCAAACCACGCCCGCCAACGGATACGCAACCACTCTCGATACGCTTCTCGGATAGGAGAAGGCAATCAAGCGCGGAATCGTGTCGCAAAAGACAACGTAGACAATCGCGCTCGCAATGAATGCGATGCCCGTGATCGCCTCCGCAGGCAGGCTCGCCTGCGCATGCACGGCGCTGGCAATGAGCGCAGGCGCCGCCAACGCATACACCACCAACGACGTAATGTTGCCCACGAGGATTGAGTTCAACACCGGGCCATGACGTCTCGCCAAACTCCGCAAGAGTTCGTCCGCCGCCGCCTTACCATCGCCCGACGAATTCGCGGGATCGCCACTGCGGGCGGAATCGCCACCGCGGGCGGAATCGCCGTTACGGCGCGCGGGAAGTATGATCGCCTCCGAAGCACGGAAGAACGCCGCGAATACCATCGCTGCAACCGTCAGAACGAGTCGAGGACCCTCGGCATTGGGCGCGCCCCCGCCCGACTCCTGCGCGAACGCACGGAATCCAACCCACAGTCCGACGCAAACCGCCAAGCCCCCGAGCGCAACCGCGTTCATTCGCCGAACGCGTTGCCGCGGACTTCGCGGGCCGGTACTTGGAGGACCGCTATCGTCTTCCAATCGAGATTATCCTCTGCGCGCGCCCGGCTTGGCAGCACCTACGCCGCTGTCAATCCAGTGCCACGCGTCATCCACGGGTACGCCAAGATACTCAGCCTGTTTCGCAGCCATCCGGTCCTGCTCCGCAACCGTCTCATGCTCGTAACCCAACAAGTGCAACAATCCGTGACAGAACAACAGCCGGATTTCGTTGCGCATCCGATGCCGTTCGCCTTTGCAATACCGTTCGACGGTTTCGAGCGAAATAACAATGTCGCCAAGAAGGCGCGCGTGACGGGCGCGCGCATGACCCGCGGGCGCGTCTACCTGCGGCTGCTCAAAGGATAGCACATCCGTCGGTTCGTTCTTGCCCCGGTAGGTCTTGTTCAGTTCCGCGATCTGCGCGTCGTCGCAACAAAGCACGCTCACCTCCGTCGGCCCCTGACAGCCCTCGCCGCGGCAAATCGTGTCCGCCAAGGCCCTCAGAGATGGCGAATGAACGAGTCGTTTCAAACGAGACTCGTTCCGGACGAAAACGGCGACACCCACAAGTACCCTAGAAATCCCGCGTGCCGGAAAGCGGAATCACGTTCTTCGCTTCCGGTGTCATTTTTTCGGGATACGCGATTCGCGTGTGGTGCGTGCTCGTAATACGCGCCGCGACGACGTCGCCGATCGTATCAAGGTCTTTCAGCGTCAAATCGCATTCGTCGAATTGCCGATCTTCAGAACGCGCCTGAATGATCCTGCCCACGAATTCCTGGATGCGTTCCGCGTTCGGGTTCTTGATCGAACGCACGCCCGATTCCACGCCGTCGCAAATCATCAGTATCGCCGTCTCGCGGCTCTGCGGCTTGGGGCCGGGATAGCGATAGTCCTCCTCGCGAACGTCCCCGTGCTTTTGCTGATCCATCGCGAGTTTATAGAAAAATCCGATCAAGCACGTGCCATGATGCTCGCGAATACCGGCGATAATCGGCTCGGGCAGATGATATTCCCGCGCCATTTCCACGCCCTCGGAGACGTGCGAGGCGATCGCCCGCGCGCTCAACCGCGGCGACAACTCGTCGTGAATATTCTGCCCCGTCTGGTTCTCAATGAAGTATTCCGGCCGTCGCAGTTTTCCAATGTCGTGGTAATACGCGGCCACGCGCGCGAGCAGCCCATTCGCGCCGATCGCATCCGCGGCCGCCTCCGCAAGCTGGCCCAGCATCAGGCTATGGGCATACGTCGCCGGAATTTCGATCGCGAGCCGGCGCAGGAGATCGTTGTTCAAGTCCGAATATTCGAGCAACTGTATGTCGGTCGTCGTGCCGAACAGCTTCTCGAGCGGCGACAACAATCCCGGCACGAGAAACACGCAGACCGCGCCGTTGAGCCCGATCAGCGCCGCCTGCCGCGCACTGGCCCACCAATCGAACGACGCGCTGTCCAACGTGACCGCGATGTACACCACCAAACCGGCAAGCGTCGCGGCGATCGCGGCGCTCGTCATGTCGCTGCGTTTGCGCACGAGGTACAAGCTCGATACGCCGGCAAACGTCATCGCGCAAAGTATCAGCAGCAGCCGCCAATCTTGCCCGTACTGAATCGATACGAGCAGCGCCATCAAGAATCCCGTCAACACGGCGACACGCGTATTCGTGAGAATCGCCAGCAAAATCGCGCTCGCCACGCATGGCACAACGAATCCGCTCGGTTCGATGAATGCCATTACTCGGCCAATCGCCACCGTGCCGCACATAATCAACAGCGCGATGCTGATAGCCTTGCGCGGCTCGATCCGTTTCGTGACGAGTAACGGCGTCGCGCGAAAGAGAGCAAACAGAATCAGCGCGACGAGGATCACGCTCGACGCGATCGGCGCCAACACGTTGCGCGACGGTTGTTGCCCGCTCTCGAGTATGTTCCAATACGCCTGCGCATCCGCGCGCGATTGCTGCGTCCAGCGGTAGCCCTCTTGTTGAATGATCTGGTTCCGCTCGATCATCTTCACAACCGGCTCGATGCTGTTCCGCGCGCGCTGGCGATTGCCTTCCGTCACGACCTGGTTGGGCGCCAGCGTGTCCGTAATGCCCAGCGCCGCCATCTCGAACGCGGCGTTAGCGATCAAATCCCAGTTGATCGACGCGTCGGCGTTCGATGCCGCCAAGGCTTTCGCGTTCTCGACAATCCGTGCGCGTAGCAGCGTCCGCGCGGCATTGAGATCCGGAATCTCCGTCAACGGCCGTTCTTCGCTGATCGGCAAATCGCCGACGAGGCCCGTCCCCGTACTGCCGCGCAAAATCTGCACGAGCGGACTTTGACTGTTTTCCCCAATTCGAATCGCCGGCCGCTGGAGCACGCCCAGCGTCAACACGTATTCAAGGCCGCTGCGCCCCAATTCCGTGAGCGGTTGCTGATACGCGTACGCGAATTCCGGTACCGTTGGATCCGTCAATGCTTTCACTTGGCGCGGCGTCGAGTCCGATGTCGACACATTCTCCGTCGCATCGCCGAAATCGCGGCGCGGCACGCTGTCCAAACGAGGCGTCAACCAGACCGTCAGCACCGACGCCTCTGGAAAACCTTCGAGCAGCGGCTCCTCGCGCCATTTCGCCGCAAGCTGCGCGACCGCGTTCGTTATCACTTCCTCGCGATGTTGTAGCGAATTCGACGCAAGTAGCGCCTGCCGCAATACCTCGGCAACTTCGGCCCGCCGTTCCGTCAGCGTATTGATCCGCTGATTGAACGTGAGCATCTGGTTTTTCACGCGCTCAAGATCGACGCTATACGCTTCGGGCACTTGCGCCGCCGCCTCGTCGCGCCGTTCACGCGTCGCCTGCAAATCTTCCGCCTCGAGCGCGAAACTCGCCCGCACCGTTTGCGACGCGATTTTTTCCGCCTCGACATCGAAGCGGCCCGTGGGATCCTTGAGCGCCGGCAAATCCGTAACACTCGCGACCAGCACGATGAACGCGCCCGCGGCAATCGGACCGGGAATCAGGAAACGTCCCGCGCCGAACGGTTTCGGCTCAGGCGGCGCTCCGATGAACGACGACTTGCGGGAGTATTTGGAACGCGTGGCCGCCACGATCAGGCCTCCGGTGCAGCAGACAGAATCGGCGCTGCTGACAGAATCGGCGCTGCTGACGTAGTCGCGGGACGATCGGGCTGGGCAAGTCCGGGCTGGGCAATTCCGGCCTGGGCAAGTCCGGCCGCTTCGTAGGCATCGACTATGCTTTGCACGAGCGGATGCCGCACGACATCGCCGCGCTCGAGTTCGACTACGGACACGCCCTTCGTGTCACGCAACACCTCGCGCGCCTCTATCAGACCTGATTTGGTTCCGACCGGCAAGTCGATCTGCGTGATGTCGCCCGTGATGATTGCCCGCGATCCTTCGCCGAGCCGGGTCAAAAACATTTTCATCTGTTGCGTCGTTGTGTTCTGCGCTTCATCGAGAATCGCGAAGCAGTTACTCAATGTCCGCCCGCGCATGAACGCAAGCGGCGCAATTTCCACCTGCTCGCGATCGAAAAGTTTCCGCACCTTGGCCGTGTCCAGAATCGCGTACAACGCGTCGAATAACGGTCGCAAATACGGGTTCACTTTCTCGCTCAAGTCGCCGGGTAAAAAGCCGAGGTTCTCCCCTGCTTCCACCGCAGGCCGCGTCAAAATCAATCGCTCCACTTCCTTATTCAGGAGCGCCGAGACCGCCGCCGCCATCGCCAGGTACGTTTTGCCAGTACCCGCCGGGCCGATCACGAGCACAATCTCGTATTTGCGCACGGCCTCTAAATATCGGTGCTGTCCGCGCGTGCGGGCCTTGATCGCAATATCGCGGCGCAACACCGCGGGAGTCTCAGCCAACATCGTGCCAAGTTCTCTCGATGTACCAAGCTCGCCTGCGCTGCGGTTGCGCGCTTCTTCGAGCGCGTAGGAAACGTCCGACACCGTCGGCGTGTGCCCGTTACGAATGGCGACAAGGAGCTGATCGAGGAGCTCGCGCACGATACGCGACTCCTCAGCGTCCCCCAGCACGGAAACACTCGTCCCCCGATCGACGATGCGAACCGGCGACTGCTCCTGAATGCGCCGTCGAAGTTCCCCGTTTCGGCCGAGGAGCTTAACGGCCTCATCCTGGCTATTTAACGTGATGATGTGCGTCAGATTGCTGCCGCTGTCCTTATTCCACGGACCGCTCGTCGGGGAGTACGATGCGGTATATCGTTTCGCCTTCGCGAAGAAGTTTTTTCTCGGCGCGAATCGCGGCTTCCAGTTCGAGCGAATCGCTCTTCAAATAGGTAACGCGGCGATCGAGCGCGGTGGCTTCTTCCCGAAGTTCCGCAAGGCGCGCTTCGGATCGCAGCACCTGATCGTGCGCGCCGCGGTATTCCGTGTGAAGCTCCACCAGACCGCGGCGCTCAATATAGACGCCGGCCACAATAATCAGCGCCACCAGCGCCCACCGATACCAGAATCCCATTGAATTTGAACTCACCACAACAAAATCCAGCTACACTGTGAGCCAACACTACGGAGCGTGCGATTCATCCTGTCTGTAGGGGCGGGTTTCAAAGCCGCCCGGGCCCCGCCGGTAAAAACTACGCCAGATTCATCAGGGCCCCGCGGCCAGGATACACCGCGATATCCCCCAACTCCTCTTCTATGCGCAGTAACTGATTATACTTCGCCGTGCGATCGCTACGCGAGGCCGATCCAGTCTTAATCTGCCCGGCGTTCGTAGCGACCGCCAAGTCCGCGATCGTCGCATCCTCGGTCTCGCCGCTCCGATGGGAAATGATGGTCGCGTACCCAGCCCGGTGCGCCAGTTCTATCGTGTCCAGCGTCTCGCTCAACGTTCCAATTTGGTTCAATTTCACGAGGATCGCATTCGCCGCACCGGCGTTGATACCTTTCGCGAGAAACGTCGAATTCGTCACAAATAGGTCATCCCCAACGAGTTGCGCCCGGTCCCCCAGCCGCTCGGTCAACTTGACCCAACCATCCCAATCGCCCTGATCGAGACCATCTTCGATCGAAATCAGGGGGTATTTTTCCATCCATCCTTCCCACATTTCGATCATATTATCAGAAGATTTTACGCTTTTCTTTTCCGACTTCAGCGTATATCCCTTGTCGCCATGAAACTCGCTTGCCGCTGCATCGATCGCGATCATCAAGTCCTGCCCCGGTGCATACCCCGCTTTTTCGATCGCCTCCAAAATCGCCTCGATGGCCGCCGCGTTCGACGGAAGGTCCGGCGCGAACCCGCCTTCGTCGCCTACGGCCGTGTTCAGACCCTTCGCCTTCAGCACCTTCTTCAGCGAATGGAAAACCTCCGTGCCCATCCGCAGCGCGTCGGAAAATGTTTCGGCCTCGACCGGCATCACCATGAATTCTTGAATGTCCACGTTGTTGTCCGCGTGCGCGCCACCGTTGAGGATATTCATCATGGGCACCGGCAACACGTGCGCGTTAGGGCCACCCAAATAACGGTACAACGGCAACCCCACTTCCGCCGCGCCCGCCTTCGCAACGGCAAGCGACACGCCAAGAATCGCATTCGCGCCGAGATTCGATTTGTTCGGAGTGCCGTCCATCTGACAGAGCAGCGCATCGATTTCGCGCTGCTCAAGGCAATCCAATCCCTCGAGCTCAGGCGCGATCACATCGTTCACATTGTCGACGGCCTTCAACACACCCTTCCCGCCGAATCGCGTCTCGTCGTCGTCGCGAAGCTCGACAGCCTCGTAGTCGCCCGTCGATGCGCCCGAAGGCACGGCGGCTCGGCCCGTCGCCCCCGTCTCCAGAATGACGTCGACCTCGACCGTCGGATTGCCACGCGAATCGAGAATCTCGCGG
>JBGTJY010000896.1:0-2028 GCA_041744855.1 Candidatus Hydrogenedentales bacterium | reverse complement strand
CGATTACACCACGAGCCACCTCTACATCGATGAGACCGTCGGCGAGACCGCGCCGGTGGCCGTCGCCTTCACCCCCGACGACGCGAGCGCCACCGACGTCCAGGTTTTCACCAACCTCAACCGCCGGGATAAAGCCACGCTCCCCTACACCGACAGCCACGGCATCGCGACCGAGGAGGGCATCCATCCGCCGAGCGGGGATGTGGTCGGGGAAAACGACGAGCATTACTATCGCGCCTACGCCATGACCAGCGGCGCGCCTTTCACCCTCGCGCTCCAGGCGGCGAAGACCGGCGCGTATCGGCTCACCGCGCGGTGGAAGCAAAACGGCGGCGGTTCGTGGATTTATTACACGAGCAATGGCCGGCGCGATCACGCCCTCGTCGTCTCGCCACGCACCGCGCGCGACATGGTCATGTATGAGCTGAACACGCTGAATATCGACTCCGAGGGGAAGCTCGAAAGCCAGCGCAGCACGTTCGTCGATCTGTGGGACGGGCCCGGCGCGAAGCCGCTCACGAACCTCACGCGCTGGAATCTCGACTACGCGAAGACGCTCGGCGTGAACTGGCTTTGGTTTCAGCCGATCCACCCGCAGGGGATCGATGGGCGGCAGCTTGACCCCGGTTCCTCGCCTCCCAATCAGCCCTTTGAGGTCGGGAGTCCGTATGCGGTGAAGAATTTCTTCGAGGTGATGCCGCTCATGTCGAAAGGAAACACGCGGACTGCGGCGATGATCGAGTTCCAGGATTTCGTCGCGGCGGCGGACACCGCGGGCGTGAATGTGATGCTCGACGCGCCTTTCAACCACACCTCCTACGACGCCGAGTTGGCGGAGAGCGGGGTGTTTTATTTCAGCCCCGGCAGTTTGCCCACGGATGAGATTCGCCACACCGAGTCGCGCGTCTTTTCCCGCGACTCGAATGGCTTCGCCGCCGACATGGAGGACTACTGCAAGCGGGCTTTCAGCGCCGGCTCCATCGCCGTCGCGCCGGATCGCGGGGACTTTGGGAAGTTCGAGGACACGTTTGATGTCTTTTACGGGCGTTACTCCGCGCTCGTCTGCCAAAACCCGGGGGACAACGGCGCATTCAACAACGAGCAGGACGTTTTCGAATATGGCGACCCGAACTGGACGAGCACCGACCGGGTCATCGGCGGCCAGAACGCCAACATCACCCGCAACACCTGGCGCTATTTCTCCGACTACATCCTCTACTGGCTCGACCGCACGGGGTGCCCCGCCGGGACTTCGCTCGCCGCGCAGACGACGCGGGGTATCGACGGATTGCGCGCCGACTTCGGCCAGGGACTGCCGCCGCAGGCGTGGGAATACATCATTAATAAAGCGCGCACGCGGAAGTGGTCGTTCGTCTTCATGGCCGAGTCGCTCGACGGCGGCGCGGTGACCTACCGCTCGGCCCGGCACTTCGATGTTCTTAACGAAAACA
This sequence comes from Candidatus Hydrogenedentales bacterium, assembly GCA_041744855.1. Lineage (GTDB taxonomy): Bacteria > Hydrogenedentota > Hydrogenedentia > Hydrogenedentales > JBGTJY01. The sequence goes on along the minus strand of JBGTJY010000896.1, from coordinate 577 downwards.
TCGTTTTTGCGCTCGCTGGAGCCACGAACAGCAGCGCCTATCGCGGCATTTTTAATAGTCGGCGCGAAGCATACGGTCAGGGAGCCGTCCTGCTAAACAGCACTTCGCACGACGAGGAAAATTACGTCGATCCGTATCAAGCGCTCATCCGCTACAGCGTCACCTCGACCAACGATGGCGTGCCGATGATTTTCTACGGCCAAGAACTCGGCATCTCGAAAACCTTCGGGTTCGACCTCTATGAGACGAACACCGGGAAGCAGATTCCGCATTTCAAAAACTTCAACTCCCTGCAGCCGATCCTCGCGCCCGGGAACCGCACCTTCGCGCTCGACCAGCTTTACGAGGTCTATGCGGCCATTGGGCAGGCGCGGCGGTTCAGCCCCGCGCTCCGCTCGCCGAACCGGTTTTTCATCGATGGCGACGGCGGCAACGGCCAGATCTTCGGCGTTGCGAAATACGCCAGCGCGGGAGCCTCTCCATCCTTCTCGGACGCGGTCCTCGCCTTCGCGACTCTCGATCGCGACAACACCCAGAGCGACAACTTCAAAATCAACAGTACCATCGCCGACCTGCT
>JBGTJY010000895.1:0-9989 GCA_041744855.1 Candidatus Hydrogenedentales bacterium | reverse complement strand
CCGTTGACGGCCGTCGCGATAGGATCGATCGGTGGCTTCCTTCTGTTCAACTGCCGCACCGATGCACGAATCTTCTTAGGCGATTGCGGGAGCCACTTTCTCGGATATCTTCTCGCTGTATGCGCAATATTCGGCGTAGGGCATGGTGAAGAGATTGAACATCGACTACTCCCATACCTCATATTGTTCATGCCGTTTCTGTTCGACGTGAGTTGGACGCTCGTTCGACGCACGATCGCCCGGAAACGGATATGGGAGGCGCACCGGGAACACTTGTATCAGCGTCTCTTGATTCTTGGAATCCCGCATATGAATGTGCTCCGCGTTTGCTTGTGGACCTACCAGGTTTGCGCGGTGGTGGCAATTATCGCCTTCATTTTTCCACTAGGAATTTATCAAGTGCTCTGCTTTTTCGGATCAATCACGGTGATGGGAGGATACACGGCCTTCGTTCATTGGATAGAGCGCACGTACCAACGTCGCGGGACGTTGCGATGACCACCGCGACGCGATCCCAAGCGCGATTGACATTGTTCGCGATGATGGCCGCGGACGTCGTGCTGTTCGCGGGGGCGTATTGGATTGCGTATTTGTTGCGCTTCGAGGGGAACCTGCCCGACAAACATCTGCACATCTTCCTGCGGACGATTGCGGCGGTCGTGGTCGGCAAGTTTGCGCTCGCCCATGCGTTCGGGTTGTATCAGGGCATGTGGCGCTATACGAGCCTCGTCGATCTCGTCAATGTGTTGAAGCTCGCGGCGACGGCGACGATTTCGCTTGCGGCGGGGTTGCTTTTGTTTGGGCGCGACAACGGATTTTCTCGCGCCGTTGTTTTGCTCGATGGTTTGTTGACGTTCGTGCTTGTGGGTGGATTGCGCGTCGGAATTCGGTTGTATTTCACGCAGAACTTGTCGGACTTCATGTTGGGCGGGCTGGAAGCGGTGCGCAGCGCGAAGCAGTCTGCGAACCGCGTGATTATTCTCGGCGCTGGAAATACCGGCGAGGCGATTCTGCGCGAGTTCCAGAATCGCCGCGGCGCGCCGTATGCCGTCGTGGGTTTTCTCGACGACGACGAGCGCAAGGCGGGGAAGTATCTGCATGGCGTTCCCGTTTTGGGCCGGATCGAGAATCTCGATACCGTCGTGAGCCGCCTCGAAGTCACCGAGGTCTTATTGGCGATGCCGTCGGCGGACGCGCGATCGATTCGCCGCATTATCGAGACGTGCGAAGCGTTGGGTTTGAAGTGCCGGACCGTCCCCACGGCGGGCGAGGTGCTGGACGACAAGGTGAGCATCGCCACGTTGCGCGATGTCACTTTCGAAGATTTGCTGGGGCGCGCGCCGGTGCAACTCGATACGGCGAAAATTGGCGGCTACCTTGAGGGGCGGCGCGTGATGGTGACCGGGGCGGGCGGTTCGATCGGCTCCGAGTTGTGCCGGCAAATTGCCCGATTCAAACCCTCGAAACTGATCCTGCTCGATCGCGCCGAGAGCCCGCTTTACGACGTCGAGATGGAACTCAAGCATGCGCGGCACACGGCGGTGCCGCATTGCGCGTTGTTGGTGGGCATACAAAATCGCGACGCGCTCGAGCAGGCGTTCGCGGAGCATCGGCCCGAGGTGGTTTTTCATGCGGCCGCGTATAAGCACGTGCCGATGCTCGAGAGCCATCCGTGGGAGGCGGTGTACAACAACATCGTCGGGACGCGGAATGTACTCGAGTTGTGCGCGCAGTTCAGCGAGGTGTCGCGCTTCGTGCTCGTGTCGACCGACAAGGCGGTGCGGCCGACGAGCGTGATGGGCGCATCGAAGCGCGTGGCGGAGTTGCTCACGCAGGCGTACGACAAGACGAACGCGCACACGGCGCACCAGGCCGTGCGATTCGGCAACGTCGTCGGCAGCGCGGGCAGCGTGATTCCGCTTTTCAAGAAACAAATCGAGCGGCGCGGGGCGGTCACGGTGACGCATCCCGATGTGACGCGCTATTTCATGACGATCCCCGAGGCGTCCCAATTGATTTTGCAGGCGGGGGCGATGGGCGAGGGCGGCGAAATTTTCATTTTGGACATGGGCAAGCCAATCAAGATTGTTGACCTCGCGAAAGATTTGATTCGGTTATCGGGCTTCGAGCCGGAGCTGGACATTCCGATCGAATTCATCGGATTGCGTCCCGGAGAAAAACTGTTCGAGGAATTGATCACGTCGGGCGAAGGGATTGTTCGGACGCCGCATGAGAAGATTCTCGTGCTCCGGCATGCTGAGTCGGGAGACGCGAGTGGCGGGTTATTCGACGCGATTGACGAGCTTGTGCGGCTGGCGCATGCGCATGATGGGGAGGGCATTCGGGCGGTGTTGCGGCGGGTGATTCCGGAGTATGCGCCTCCGGAGAGCGTAGTCGAGCAGGATATTGCGATTAGACCGAGGCGATCGGAGTAAGGCAAGCGGAGCTTTTGGCGCACGCACGTTCCCGAATAGAAATTCGGGAACGAGACTTAAATTTTGATTTGCACTCCACAGGAGTTTTTAGGAAGTTCTGAATATGGCTCGCAATGAAATTCTCGATGAAATCTACGCAGCCCGCGAAGAGTTACTGAAGCGATATAACGGCGACATTCACGCCTACGTCGTAGATGCACGTAAGCGCGCGTTGGCATCGGGGAAGGTGCTCGTTACCGCGGATCAACGCGGACACGATGACGAAGCTGAAGAGCCCATGAAGTAGTCGTCAAATTAGCCGGGGTTCGACTACTTCGGGGATCCACTTATCGCGTTTGATGTGACGGATGATTTCGAATTCGCCGTTGTTCGAGGTGATTTGCGAGAACTCGCCGACTGAATTGGATTCGGGCGCGGTGCGTAGGAACGCGCCGGTGGTTAGGTGGCGGAGATTGGCGTGTTGCGGATCGGTGACGTAGCTGAAGCGGTGGACGTGGCCGGAGATGTACAAGATCGTTTTGCCGCAGACGCCGAGCGCGGTGCGGAGCAATTCTGCGCCGCGTAGACGGCGCGGGGGGTTCGACTGGTAGCCGTAGGTTTCGTAGAGCAGCGGGTAGTGGCCGACGACGACGACGTGCGGGCCTGTGTTGCGCAAGTGTTCCTTGACGCCTTCGACTTCGACGGCGGTAATTCTTCCGCGCGATTGGAAGTCGGGGCAGACCGTCGGCACGAATACGAGGTCGAGTCCACCGGGCAACACGCGGCGCGCGGGCAGGCCCTCGTCGGGATACCACGCGTCGAAGTGGCGCTCGAACCGCCGTTTGCGGACTGACTCGATGGTGTAGACGTCGTGGTTGCCGGGGATGGCGATCACGTCGAGTCCGCGGTCTTCGAGGGCCTTTGCTAGCTTGGCGCCGGCGGCCATTTCTTTTTCAGTCGCGGTGGAACAGAAATCGCCGGACAGAATCGCAGTCGGCGCGCCGAGGGACACGGCGTATTCGAGGTATTCGTTCGCACGTTCGAGGACGAATTCTTTTCGCCGCTTATAGATGACGTTCGCGTTACCGAGCATGCGCTTGTTCAGCAGCCGGAACGGATTGAAGACGATTTCCCAGAAATGGAAATCCGTCAGGTGGAGGAATGTGTCTTGGGCCACGCGTTTACCGGAGGAAGGCGGCAATCTCGGCCGCCGAGCCTTGCATCTGCTTGAACGCGGATTCGTTGCCGCCGCGAAATCTTGGAGCGATGCGATCGGCAAACGCGGCGTCGGTACTTGCGAGCAAGAGCGGCCGCGGGGCGATGAGCGCGCCGACCGTCGCGATGCCGCCCACGCTGCGAATACACGGGATGAAGAAGCGCTCGACCCAGGCCGAATCGCTTTCGGGATCGAATCCATTCGCGTCCGCGGCGACGCGGTCAAACGAGCGATCGATTGCCGCGGCGAACATGCACCATAGTCCGGCGTCGCCGAGTCCGATGAGGTCGACGCGGTCCGTGATATCACGGCGGGAGCGGAGAAACGCGGCGGCGGTGAGGACATCCTGGATGCGTTTGCCGGTTAGCGTGGGGTTGAACGTGTCGCCGAATTCACCAACGACTCGTTGCACGCGCGCTTGCAAGGGCGAATGGTGTTCGCCGAGGAGGAACGCATCGATAGACAGGACGGCTTTGCCTGCGCCGATCAGCGCGGAAATCGTCTCGCCCGGCAGGCCGGACGTGGGATCGACAAGCGCCGCCTTGCCATCGCTGTGAACCACGATGACGGCGTCCTGCACTTCGGTCCCGGGACTGCGATACAGCAACGCGGGAACGGCGTCGCCACGATCTTTTCGGCCGAGCACCCAACGCTCGATGACGACGCCACCTTGTACTTCGGCGCCGAGTCGTTCCGCGCGAACATCATTCGCGGATGGAGACTTTGCGCCGGTGACGAGTTCGATCACGTCGCCGAATCGGTATTGAAATTCCTGGAGACTCTGGGGGGAATCGGGTAGCAGTTGTTCCCAGCGTTCGCGGGACGCGCCGCGAATCGTCTCGAGAATCTCCTCGGTCGACGCTGCGCCTTCCGGCAGCTTATCGCCCGGAAATACACGCAGCGATTCCGGCGGCTCCACTTTATACGGTGCTTCGCGCAATGACGCCCAGTCCTCGATATCGAGCAGCCATTTCCCGAAGAAACGGTACACGGCCTCGCGGCTGGGGAGGTTGTAGTTGTGGCCCGCATCGATCTGCGTGCTTTCGACGCGATGGGCCGCGCCGAAGAGTTCGTAGACGCTGCGGATCGCGGGGAATTCGACGCGCGGGGTTTCGCGCGTCCAGTCGCCCGTCGCGGAAACGAGCAGCAGCGGGCGCGGGGCCATCATCGCGCCGATTTCCATGTTCGAGTTGTCGAGACGAATGATAGGCGCGTTCTCGCAGATGCAGCCGCCTTGCATCGTTGACGAGATCATGTTGACAGGGGCGGAAACCGCGACGCGCGAATCGACGGCAGTGAGCGCGAAGGTCTGCGTGCCGCCGCCGGATGCGCCGGTGCATCCGAGACGCGTGGCGTCTACATCCGGGAGCGACTCCAGGAAATCGAGCGCGCGGATGCTCGACCACAATTGCATCGCGAACGGATGGATGCCCCAGAGCTTTTGTGCGGGGTCGACCCAGCGGTGCTCGAATTGGCGGCTGTCGTTGTAGCCGATCATGTCGTACGTGAATGCAATCGCGCCCAGGCGTGCGAAGGCGATCGCGCGCGCCGGCACGGAGCCGGATTCGCTGTCTTCGAGGCGGCCGTGTTCCCAGTGGCCATGCGGCATGAGCACGGCGGGAAACGGACCTTCGCCGACGGGACGATACAGATTTCCCGTCACGTAGAAACCGGGCCAGGCTTCGAAGTACACGTTCTCGACCGAGTAGTCATCCAACTGAATGCGCGATGAATGATGCGCGTTCAACGCGTGGCGTTCCGGTAGTGGATACAATCCAGACGAAATCAGGATGCGTTTGCGCATTTTCTCGGCGGCGGCGTTCCATTCCGCGAGGTCGGCAAAGTGCGGCATGCGATAGACCGTGTCGGTGTGGCGGACGTCGTCCGCGCGGGCGTCTTTCGCGGAGTCGGGCGGCTCGAACACGCGCGATCGGCGAATCACCCGTGCGGGGTCGAAATCGGGCAAATCGGAGGGCGCTATCGAGAGCAGTGCGATGCCCCTCGCGGGTTTGATTTTTGGCGCGCCGCCTGGGTGCTCAACGGTACCCAAATTCATCCACTCGTATGGCTGGCGTTCGTGCACTGGGCCGTCGGAATGACCGCGCAAGGTCCTCAGATCCCAGGTGAGCTCTGTCGGCCATTTGCTCGGGGCCCAGGCCCACACGGTGTATGAGCCTTGGGGAATTTCGGGCGCTGCCGAGATTTCGCGGCGTTCCAAAAATAGCGCGGCGCCCGAGGTATCGAGTAGCGGGCCCGCAACCGCCACCACGAGCAGGAGCAACTTCGGCACGCGAGATCCGGACATCAAACTGCTCCGTTGGGTTGAGATCGAGGCCGAATGATACGGCTGTCCGCGACGGGTGAACAAGTAAGCCAGTTGTGGGGCGCGAAGTGGACCGTAAATACTAAAACAATTAATAACGAAGAATCCTATCGAGATATACGTAAATTCTTGACCACTAGCACTTTTCATGGCAAAATTCGTTTGCGCGAATAGGAGTTCGACATGCACAAGCGACACGGATTCACGTTAATTGAGTTGATGATCGTCATTCTCATTATTTCGATCATCGCCGCCATTGCCATCCCGCATTTGCTGCGGTCCCGGATTTCCGCGAACGAAGCCAATGCAACGGGCGCGATGCGGACCATCTCCAGTGGAGAGGCTTCGTATCAGTCGGCCGGGGTCGACGCGACGACCAACGGCATCGGGAAGTACGGCACGTTGACCACGCTGGGCGGGGCGTCGACGCCTTTCATCGACACGGCGCTGGCGTCCGGCGTGAAGGCAGGGTACTCCTTCCAGGCTACGCCGTCGCTGGATTCAAACGTCGTTCCGCGCTATACCGCCACCGCGACGCCGGTAATTCCGGAGAAGACCGGATATAAGACGTTCTTCGTGGACGAAGCGGGAATGATTCGCTTCGAGGGGGACGGGACCGCCGCGTCGAGTACTTCGCCGCCTTTGTGAGAACGGCCTAAGCACAGAACATTTCTCCGGCCGCGGGCTTCTGGCTCCGCGGCCGGTTTCTTTTTTTGCGGTGGACGAGGTGGACTTGATGGACGCGATGGACTGCATTCGTTTGGATTAGGGGCGAGCGAGCCTTTGTTATCCTAGTGGCATGACAAAGGACTCTAAGAATAGGGGCGCGGGGCCGTGAACGCGCCGCAGGATGCCCGGCTCGCGGAGCGGCTGGATTTCGCCGGACTGCCCTCGGAGCGAAAAAGTCCGGAGGAGTTTCTCGCGTCGTTCAACGTTGCAGACGTGCCGACCGCCTCGGGCTGTTACATCATGGCCGACGAGAAGGAGGACGTCATCTACGTCGGCAAGGCGAAGAATCTGCGGGCGCGAATTCGCACGTATACGAATGACCAGGACGGCCGGTATAGCGTGAAGTTTCTGATGCGCCGCGTTGCGCATGTCGACTTCCTGGTAACGAACAACGAGAAAGAGGCGCTGCTCCTCGAGAACAGCCTTATTAAGCAATATCGCCCGCGCTACAACGTTCAGTTGAAAGATGACAAAACCTTCGTCAGCCTGCGGATCGACACGAAGGAGGATTTCCCCCGCGTCACCGTTGTGCGCAAACGGCGCAAGGACGGCGCGCTGTATTTCGGGCCGTACGCGAGTGCGCAATCCGTTCGAGATACCTTGCGCCAGATTCAGCGGACGTTTCCGTTGCGCACGTGCACCGATCACGTGATGCGCAACCGCATTCGCCCGTGCATCTATTACCAAATGAGACAGTGCGTGGCGCCGTGCGTGGGCTACACCGATCGCGAGTCGTATCACGAAATTGTCGAACAAGTCGCGATGGTGTTGGCGGGACGCAGCCGCGAGCTCGATGACGTGTTGCGCGCGAAGATTGGCGAGCACGCGGAAAAGCTCGAGTACGAAAACGCGGCCATTTTGCGCGATCGCTTGTACGCGCTGCATCGCACGCTGGAAAAGCAACGGACCGTGTTCGTCCCCGGCGCGGAAGATCGCGATGTGTTCGGGTTGTATTCGCAGGCGCGGTTTACGGAGATACAAGTCGTCTTCTACCGCGCGGGGAAAATGACCGGCGGGCGATCGTTCAGTTTCAAACGGCGCGAGATGCCGATGGACGAATTGCTTGGATCGTTCCTGTTGCAGTACTACTCCGAGACGGCCGTCATTCCGAACGAGGTATTGATTCCGATTCCGCTCGAGGAGGCTGAGACGCTCGGCGAAATCCTTTCGGAACAAAAGGGATCGCGGGTGCATGTGTTGCATCCCGTGCGCGGGGAGAAAAAAGCGCTGGTGGATATCGCGGCGCGGAATGCGAAGAACAGCTTCGACGAAAAACGACTCGCCGAGCAGGCGCAAACGGATTTGCTGCACCAGGTGCAGACGCATTTGGGATTGCGCGCGTTGCCGGAACGGATCGAGTGCTTCGATATTTCCATTCACCAGGGCGACAAGGCCGTCGGGTCTATGGTCGTGTTCGAGGGCGGCGTTGCGAACAAGGCGCGGTATCGGAAGTACAGCATCAAAACGGTGGAGGGTCAGGACGATTTCGGCATGATGCGCGAGATTCTGTTGCGTCGATTCACGCGCGCGATCGCCGAGGGCGATTTGCCGAAACTGGTGCTGATCGACGGCGGCAAGGGACAACTCAACGTGGCGCGCGCGGTGTTGAGCGATCTGGGCATTGAAGACCTCGATCTTGCGAGCATCGCGAAGTCGCGCACGCAGGAAGGGGGCGGACATTCGCCGGAACGATTCTTCGTGCCGGGGCGCTCGAATCCGATCGTGCTGCCGCAGAATTCGCCGGTGGTTTTGTTGCTCGCGCGGATTCGCGACGAGGCGCATCGCTTCGCGATCACGTATCACCGCAAGCGCCGCGCGAAGGCTATCCTTGACACCGTGCTGACGGATGTGCCCGGCGTTGGGCCCGCGAAGGCGAGAAAACTCTTGAACCGTTTCGGCTCGCTTGACAGAATACGCGAGGCGGCAACTGCGGACATCGCCGCTGTACCGGGGTTCACCGAAGCGCTGGCGAAAGCCATCAAGGGCTATCTGGCTGTCGCGCCCATCGCCGAGTAGCAGGTTAGCCAAGTAGCCGATTAGCAGAGCAGCGGGGAGATTTTTCATGACGGTAGTGCTGGTCATTTTGGCGATTGTCGCGATCGTTGTGTTGCTGGGGGCCATCTATAACCTTGCGATCGCCTACGCGTTTGACGAGTCGCCTCGCTGCGACGAAACGCACGAGGTGACCACGGACGACGGTTGGCGGATTCGGCTCTATCGGTATCGCGCGGCCAGCGGCGCTGGCGACCCGGTGTTGGTGGTGCATGGCCTGTTTGCGAATCAGTTCAATCTGACATCGCCCGACAACCACTCGCTTGTCGATTATCTCGCGCGCAACGGCTTCGACTGTTGGGCGATTGAGTTGCGCGGGTGCCGCAGCTCGCGCGGGCCCAGCGGAGTCAGCCGCTACAAGGCGCGCCTGGAAGACGCCGTGGCGCATGATATTCCCACCGCGATCGCGCATATCTTGAATGAGACTGGGGCCGATCGCCTGCATTGGGTCGGGCATTCGTTGGGCGGTCTTGTCTACTTTGCGTATGAGCAGGTGCACGGTTCGGATGCGTTGCTGAGCGTCGCGACGATTGGGACGCCACCGGGTCTGGCGCATCTCCAGCGCGCGCGGCTCGACGCCGTTCGCGCGATTTGGGGTCCGTTGACGAAATGGGCTCCCGGTGTCGCGGAGTTTCTGCTTCGCGGGGCGAGCCCTTGGTCGAAGCCGACGAAGTTCGAATCGATTTCGTTCCCCATCAATTGGGACAACGTGCACCCGGGGATGCGCAGCGCGGATTTCTACAGCATCGTCGAGCTGGCGACTCATTCCTATCTCGAGACGCTTGACCGGTGGATCACCGAGGGCGCGTGGTATCTGAAAGACGGCGCTGTCGAGGTCGAAGCGGGGCTTCCGAATTTGAAGACACCGTTGCTGTCGATCTATGGCGCGGCCGATCCGCTCGCGCCCCGACTCGTCGGCCAGAAATTTTTCGATGCGCTCACGATGTCCGACAAAGCGATTCTGGTGTTGTGTGAAGCGAATGGACACAGCGCGGACTACGATCACATCGATCTCGCGTTCCCAAAGAATGGCGAACAGGAAGTGTACGAGCCGATCCGTCAATGGATCGCGGGGCATTCCGCGAGCGAGATGAGTCAGCCGGGCGGCCTGGCGCCGTCCGCGCGGTTGCTGGCGACAGGACCGGATTCGTCGTGGCGGCGCGCGTTGCGACGGGCCGCGACGGTGATGCATGAATTCACCGACGATGGCGAGGTGACGACTGTCGCGTTGCCGACGGGGTCGATTTCCAAGAAG
>JBGTJY010000894.1:0-2506 GCA_041744855.1 Candidatus Hydrogenedentales bacterium | reverse complement strand
GCTCGGCAGCTCAAGAACGAAAAGCTGCAAAAGGCTGGAGACTTTTGAGTCTTGGAATCGGGCATAACGACCAAAGGGACGGCGGAGCCGCAAAGTATTACGCTTGCCAGCGAGCAACTACATCGATTCGACGACGAGGGGCAACTTGTTCGGCTGATTCATCGAACCTGACACGTCGATCAGGAAAACGAGATTCGCCGCCGGACGATGCGCTGCTTCCATCGTGCGGCCCTTCAGCCCCACGCGCGCAAGTTGGTGTTCCGGTTTCCACGGGCACGACGCAACCTCGACGTGCACCGCGAACGGATGCTCGCCCGTCGGCGGCGCGTAGTCGTAGTCGAAGTAGTTGATCATCTCCTCGATGCGCACCGCGTCCTTTGGCGGTAATTGGTCTTGGTTGAGAAATCGCCGGATGTTCGCGTAGGAGGCGGTGTCGACGTCGATGGAAAACGTCGAAAGAGGACTCTCTGCGACGGTCAGGAATTCGTTGTCGCGGATGTTGTCGTAGGCTTCGGTGTTCGACGGCTCGCTTTGCGAGCGAACGTTGGAATTCGTGTCAAATCCCCGCGTTTCGGGTAGCGCAGCAACTTGGACTCGAGCCCGCGATAGATCGTCCGCACTACCCTTTTGCTTGCCGGGATTCAGAGCAGGCACGGTAGTGTCAATACGGAACCGCACAACGCCGCTCTCGCCGTCGCTCCGACCCGCAGAACTGAAGCCGCCGCCGAAACCTATTGAAGAACCAGAACCTCCGGCGGCGCCATCCGGAGTTGCAGGCTGGATGCCGACGCCCGCTACACCACCCCCGGCGTTAGAACTTCTGGTACTGCCGAGAGCCGAAAGGCCACCGCCAAACCCCCTGGCATTATAAGAGTCCTGCGGTTCTGACGTAGTGGACATGGTGAGCCGGCTTATCATCTGCTGCTTCGCGGCATATTCAGATTCGAGCCGCCCGATCTCCGCGTCCCTCGCTCGAAGCGCGTCGCGGGACCACAACATCGTGGAAGCTAAGGCGGCGATGAGGAAACACGCGGCGGCGGAAACCCAAACTCTGGGAGCCAAGAAAGCGCGACGCGGCTTGTTCAGCGCGGTCGTTACTCGCTCGCGTTGCTCGTCGGTGAGATTGAGCGCGTTCGCGTCTTCGAGGGATTCGCGCGAAATGCGCGCCGCGTCCGATATCTCATTGATGGTTGCCCATGCCGATTTGTCGTTCGCAAGCAATTCTTCGAATGAACGGCGATCGCTTTCCGGCAATTCGCCCAACGCGTATTCCGTTAGGCGCGGATCGTTCTTATCGATACTCATGATTTCACTCCTGCGGCATTCTTCACCGGCGTGGGAATCTCGTTCAGTTTTTCGCGTAACGTGCCGATCGACTTGTGGACGATCTGGCTGATGGTCGCGAGGGGGATGTTCGTAATCTTGCTGATTTCGCGGTAGGTCAATCCGTCGCCGAATTTGAGGCGGAAGACTTCTTGCTCGCGCTCGGGCATCGTTTGCAACAGCTCATGCACGAGACGATGTTGCTCGTTGTGCTCCGCGATCGCGCTCGGAGCCGAACCCGGGCTTTCGAGTAATTCCGCCCTGCTTTGCGTGAGAACCGCCATACGTCCGTCCTTCTTGCGCACATTGAGCGCGCGGTTGCGGCAGACCGTGTAGAGCCACGCCGAGAGGTGCCCGTCGATGCGGCTGCGGTCCGCGCGGCACAGTTCGAGGAAAGTTTCCTGAACCACGTCGCGAGCGGACTCGGCATCGCCGACAATGCGATACGCATAGGCCAACAATCGGCCTTCGTATCGATCGAGGGACTCTCCGATCCACCGTGAATTTGCCGTCATCTCAGACCAATCTGCATTCCGGCCCAACGTGTCGCGAAGTGAGGGGCAGAGCGTGACCAATCGCTGCGTGCTGGCTCTGCCCTATACGACACCCGACTGGCGGTCTTGTTCAAGAACCGTCCTTTAGTGTCAAACGAAAATGACTATATGTAAAGTTATCTTGACTTTTAGATATCGGTGCTTTACAGTGTATTTTAGTTTTGGACACATGGGAGGTTCTGAGATGGAATCAGTTCAACGCAGAGCTCGAAGCGGTCGGCGGAGTATTTTGGCCGCGCTGGCCTGGGCGGTCGCCTACTTTGTCGCTTCGTTCTATCTGACCGCGACCGAACGGGGAGGATCATTGCGGTTGGTGATTGCGCTGTTGCCGCTGCCGTTTTTCGCGCTATACCTGTGGTGGGCGGTGCGGAACGCGCGCGAGATGGACGAGCTCCAGCGGCGTATCCAGCTCGAGGCGCTGGCGATCGGGCTACCGACCGCCGTGTTCCTCGCGATGGCGTTGGGCCTGGTGCAGAAGGCCGGTTACTTGCTGAACCAAGCCTTCGCGGACAACTGGGTCATCATCGTTGTCCCGTACTTCATTGGGTATGCGATTGCCCGGCGGCGCTACCTATGAAGAACCGGCTCAAGGTCCTGCGCGCTGAACGCGATTGGACCCAGGCGGATCT
>JBGTJY010000893.1:0-13935 GCA_041744855.1 Candidatus Hydrogenedentales bacterium | reverse complement strand
GTCGCGCATTGTTTTCTTTCGATGCTCGCCGAAGCGAACGTCAAAATCACTTTTTTTGTCAGCGGGAAATGTTTCGAGGAAGAATGGCCGGACCTAAAGCCGATCGCCGAACACCCCAAAGTCGAAATCGGCGGTCACGGCTACAACTGCTTTACGCCCGAACTGTGGCATCGCGCGTCCAAGAAACTACTCGGGAGCTACAATGGTCCCGCGTGGTATCAGGCCCGGGACGCGCGCAAAACGGCGGACATCATTCGCCAGAAAACCGGACAAACCATCCGCGCCTGGCGCAACCACATGTACATGCACGGCCCGTATACCGAACGCGTCCTCGCAGCCGCGGGTATCCACATCTGCTCCGATGGCGTTGCGAAGGATTCGAACGGTCCCGAATTGCATCCGTCCGGAATCTACAATTTCCCCCTCAACGTCATGCCCGATCACGAACACCTGTATCACGCCGAACGCACGCCGGAGTACGTCGCGCGTTGGGTCAAGCGTTACAACTGGCGCGATGACTTCGGCCCGCAGTCCTACTACATCGAAGAATGGACCGATATCGTGCTCGATCAACTACGCGAGCACGAGGCAAACGGGATACTCTCTAACATGATCGTCCATCCGATCACGATGTATCTTTGCGACGGAATGAAATCCTTCATGCGCATCCTCGCGTTCCTCGATCAACACGAAACCGTCCACATGCGCGACATCGTGGCGAACGCAAGCGCGCAGCGCTCAGAATGCCCCGCGTCGTGAAAGTCGGGATCACGACATTCGGATGCGACGCGGGAAAATCGGGCGTCAGCCAATACCTGATCCGCCTCCTCCACGAGTTCGATCGCCTCACCGCGCCGAATTTTGAAGTCCTGCTATACGAAGACGAAAAAAACGTCTGGCTCAACAGCCAGCAGCGCCTCGCCCATCATTTTGTCAGTCCCGCCATGCGAAGTCCCGTCTCGAATGTCGCGTGGCACCTATCGGCGTTGCCTCACCTCGCGCGCAACCGGGGATACGACGTCATGTGGCTGCCGTCCGCGAATCGCCGTACTCCGATTTTCAGCCCATGCCCCACGGTCGGCACCGTTCACGATTTCGCTCAACTCCACATCGCAGGCAAATACGACGCCGCCCGGACCTTCTATCAAAACGAAGTGTTGCCCCGAATGATCCGCCGGCTTACGCGCATCGTCACCATCAGCGAGAGCAGCAAACGCGACATTATGGACCTCGCCAAAATCCCCGAGGATCGCATCACCGTCATCCCGCATGGCGTCGATCACGAGCGTTACCATCCGCGGCCAGTGGCGGAATCCCAACAGCGCGTCGCGGCGAAGTACGGTCTGCGTCCGCCGTACGTCCTCTACATTTCGCGCATCGAGCATCCCGCGAAAAATCACGTGCGCCTGATCAACGCCTTCGCTCGCATCAAAGCCGCCGAGTCGTTGCCGCACCAACTCGTCCTCGCGGGCGGCAAGTGGCACGGCGCCGAAGCCGTCTACGCGGCTGCGGCCAAATCCACCTGCAGTTCGGACATCATCTTCACCGGATTCGCGCCGACGGAAGACCTGCCCGACCTCTATTGCGGCGCGGATGTCTTTATCTTTCCATCGTTGTACGAAGGTTTCGGCATGCCGATCCTCGAAGCGATGGCCTGCGGCGTGCCCGTCGCATGTTCGAACGTTTCCTCGATGCCCGAGGTAGCGGGCAACGCCGCGGTACAGTTCGATCCGACCAGAGAGGACGCGATCGGCGAGTCGCTGCGCCGTTTGCTCACCAAAAATTCACATCGCGAACGCTTCGCGGAGGAAGGTCCGAGGCATGCTTCGGGGTTTAACTGGGAGACAAGCGCCCGGCGGACCGTGGAGGTCTTTGAAGAAGCGTTACAAGATCGATAATAGTGTATAATTTTGCAAGATTTGGCTTGGTAAATCGAAGCGTTCATTGGGGAAAATGAAAAACACCGCTCTCGAAATTCATCGCTGGAAGATGAACGCGCGACGCTCCGCCAGGGGACTCGGCGACCGCGCCTATCTCTTGCTGAACCGGCAAGCCCCCGCGCGATCCATCCCGGACTTCGCCATTATCGGCGCGATGAAGACCGGAACCACGAGCCTGCACAACTATCTCGATACGCATCCCGACGTCTACATGACCTACGTGAAGGAGCCGGGTCTCTTCCTGGACGCCTCGCCGTACATGCAAGCCAACCCTTACATCCGGTCGCGCGCCGACCTCGAGCGCCTCACGTTCCGCGGCTACAACAGCCAACGCGTCATCGGCGAATCCTCGACGCACTACACGGAAGCGCCGACCCTAGGCGCCGAGACGCCCCAGCGCATGCGCGATCGCGCGCCGGACATCAAGCTCGTCTATATGCTGCGCAATCCGTTCGATCGCATTCTCTCGCACTACTGGCACTGCGTCGATCTCAACATTTATTCTGAAGGTATCGATTCGGTGCTCGCGATGGACGGCACGTTCCTCGAACGCAGCCGCTACTACTACCAATTGAGCCGTTACCTGGAACACTTCGACCGAAGCCGTTTCCACGTGCTGCTGCTCGAAGATTTCAAGAAGGACCGGATCGGAACGCTGAACGCTGTATTCGATTTTCTCGGAGTGGGTCCCCTTCCCGCGGACGCCCCCGCGCCCGAACGCCAATACAACCAATCCGTCAGCCGCACGCAAGGCCAAAACGCCGCGGCGAAACTGAGCCCCGCCTCCTATCGCGCGCTCATCGAACCCATCGAAAAAGACGTCGCCGAACTCGAGCGCTTCCTCGGCCGTTCCCTCGATCAGTGGGACCTCTCCGCGAAGCGCTGGTCCACCTCCACCGCGCAACCGCTTCAGAAGCAACCCGTCTCTTAAGCACCGCCCGGGTTCGGTCAATCGCCGGCAATTTTTTTCGCGACCCAGTACCCGATCCAGTTCGCGCCAAGCGCGAGCACGTTCGTCGCAACGACGTACACTACGGCGAGCCCGACTTTCCCCTGGCGCACGAGGTGGAACGTATCCAGGCCGAACGACGAGTAGGTAGTGAATCCACCCAAAACGCCCACCATGATCGCGATGCGGTATTCCTCTCGGATAGCAACGGAGCCGGCGATCAAACCAGCCATGACGCCCATGAGCAAGCACCCGAGCGCGTTCACGACGAGCGTACCCGCGGGGAACGTATCGCGCGCAAGCGTATTCACGTATCGCGCCAGTCCATAGCGCATAACAGAGCCGGCCGCGCCCCCAAGCGCGACCCACGCAACGTTAATCATGTCCTCTGCCCACAGATTGCACAGATGCGCACAGATTGGAACCGTCGGAAACCCTGAAACGCTGTCATAGAATCTTTGACCGTCGCTGTGACTAGTTCCAAAAGAAAAAATCTGTGTCCATCTGTGCAATCTGTGGACAGCAAAAGAATGGTACCGGGAGACAGGATTGAACTGTCGACCTCTGGATCCACAATCCAGCGCTCTAACCAGCTGAGCTATCCCGGCGATTGCGCGGCCAATGACGCTCGCCACGTTTTGTGAATGGGGCCGGTATTCTACGAAAGACCGTTCAAACGCCGCAAGCGGACTCACGTACGGGAAATTTCCACGCCAAGAATCTCCTGTTGCAAATCGCCTAAGCGGGTGCTACGGTTGCGGGCGGTGCAGAGGTGCAATCGCGTCGTTCGATTGCACGGGTAAGACGGCCTTTGGGGCGATGGGCAGATCGCCATTCGTGCGCGGCCTTGCGTCAATTGGGGAGTGACTTATGCGTATTGGCAATTCTGTACGGCCTGGGCAAGCCTCGGTATGGTCTGGGCAAGCCTCTTCCCGATCTGGGCAAGCCTCTTCACGGTCTGGGCCAGCCCTTTGGGCGCTTTTGCTTAGCGTCGCCGCGATCACGGGCTGCGACGTTACTGCGCCGAACATCAGCATCGATGCGCCGGCGGATGGTTCCACCGTCACCACCGCGACGCCCGCCATCGTGTTGAGTTTCTCCGACGACGCCGAAGGTACGGGCATCAACGCCAATTCGCTCACCGTGACCGTCGACGGCGCGAAACAAGACGTCGATTGCGTCCCCAACGAAGGCGGCGCGGATTGCACGGTGGACGATCCTCTCGAAGCCGGTTCGCACACGATCGAAGCGAGTATTCTCGACAACTCAGGCAATCGGGGAACGGACGCGTCGACCTTCGAAGTCGAGATCGCGGAGGGCAGCGATGGCACGCCTCCGATGATCTCGCCGGTTGCGCCGGAAAACTTTAGCACGACCGATTCAACCCCGACGCTCATCATCGGCTTCATCGATGAATCGACGGGTACTGGCGTAGACACGACTACGTTCTCATTGTTGCTCGACGGCGTGGATATCACCGGCGACTGCACGCTGACAGCGACCCAGGCGACCTGCACCACCGCGTCGCTCGCATCCGGCGAGCACACGATCAATGTCGCAATCTCCGACAACGCCGGCAACGAAGGCACGCTCGAATACACCTTCACCGTCGTGCTCACGTTGTCCGTCGAGATCACCGAACCCGACACCGATTTGTTGACCGACGACGACTCGTTTCGTATCGCCGGCCAGGTCGACGGCAATGTGGAGTCGGTACTGATCAATAGCCGCGTGGCGACGCTCACCGGGAACACCTTCAATCTTGAAATCCCCCTGCGCGAGGGCATCAACACCATCACCGCGGTCGCTACGGGACCGCAGGGCGAGGCGGGTAGCGATTCGGTCCGCGTGATCCGCGATACCACCGCGCCGACGGTCGTTATCGACGGCCCCGCGAACAACCTACTCACGGCCAGCAGCACGATCGCCGTCACGGGCATGGTCTCCGACGTGGTCGCCGGCCCCATCAACAACGACAATTGCAGCGTGCGTATCCGTGGACGCGACGGCTTCTACGACGCGGACATCGAGAACGGCACGTTCGTTGCCGAAGGCGTGCGGCTACTTCCCGGTGCGAACTCGATCAGCGCCATCGCATTCGATGCGCTCGGCAATGAAAGCACGTCATTCACCGTCACCGTTACCCGCCGCGAAGCCCCGGGCCAGCGCTTGGAAATTATGGCCGGCGACAACCAATTGGGCGTCGCGGGCGAGGGTCTGCCCCAACCTATCATCGTCAAGGCGTCCGACGCGATGGGCAACGGTATTCCGGGCCGGCAAATTACCTTCGACGTGATCAAAAACAACGGCAAGCTCGACGGCACGGAATCCACCAAGACCGTAACGACCGACGCGAATGGCGAGGCCGAGATCGGTTGGTCGCTCGGCAATCGGGCCGGGCGCGCGAACAACCGCATCGAAGTGTCGTCTCCCGGTTTCTCGAAAATGCTGGTCTGCGCGTCGGCGCAAAGCGCCGACTGCGCCATGCTCGTCCCCGACGGCGGCAACTACCAATCCGGCATCGCGGGCCAGCCGCTCGCGCAACCGTTCGTCGTCGCGGCGCTCGATGAAGGTGGTAACCGCTGCGCCGGCCAGGTGATTCGTTTCACCTCGATGGAAGGCGGCGGCACGTTCGATGGCGACGGCAGCGTCGACGTGACCACGGGAGCCAGTGGTTTCGCGACCGCGACGCTCACCCTGGGGATGGAACCCGGCAACAACAATCACGTCGTCGCGGTTTCGGTGCCCGGCGGCCAAGTGCAGGTGACTTTTCTAGCATCCGCTGAAGCCTCCGACCTGAACACCGAGACCGCGTTCGTCGGCACGGTGCTCGACACGACGAACGCGCCCATCGTCGGCGCGGCAGTCTTCATTCACGATTTCGAGGACAACCAGACGCTGACCGATGAAATCGGTTCGTTCCGCCTGACGGGTGTGCCCACGGGCAACCATCTGCTCGTCGTCGACGGCAGTCTGGTGGGCAACGAAGGCGACCCCGGCGAGCCCCCGTTGGACGAAACGACGTATCCGTTCCTCGACCTCGTCGTCGACATTTTACCCAACGTCGAGAATTCCCTTGGCCGTCCCATTTTTCTGCCGACACTCGATCCCAGCTCGATCCGCACACTCAGTACGATCAACGACACCGTCATTCCCATGGGAGGCGTGAACGGACTCGAACTCAAAATATTCGCAGGCTCCGCGACGTTTCCGAGCGGCCTGACCTCCGGCCAGATGAGCGTCACGCAGGTCAGCAACGATCAAGTGCCCATGCCGCCCAACGGCGGCGCGGCGCCTCCATGGGTCGGCACGTTCCAGCCCGCAGGCGTCCACTTCGATCCCCCCGTCCAGATTTCCGCGCCCAATTCCCTCGGCTTGGCGGTCGGTTCAATTGTCGATCTCTTTAGTTTCGATCACAACCTCGGCATGTACATCAACGTGGGTACGGGAACAGTCCAGCCCGATGGATCGCGAATCATCTCCGATCCAGGCAGTGGCATCCGCGTTTCGGGCTGGTTCTTCGACTGTCCGCCGCCGCCCCCATCCGGTGAGGCGAACAACAATGACGACCCATTGCAGGACGACACGGTCAAAGACCAATTCAAAGACGCCTGGAACGACTCGAATCCGGGCCCGAATCCGGACCCGAATCGCCAGGAACACGGCGGCTGGATCGTCCGCAATCCCGATGGCTCATTCAGCGTCGAACGCTGGCCCATGGGTGAAGCCGCGGGCATCACGCCTACGCCAAAACCAGCGAACGCGGTGGCGGCCTTCCACACGCACCCGAACACCGGCCCGAATTGGAAGCATCAACACAGCGATCCGGACAAGGGTTGGTCGAATGGGCCAAACGGCGTGCGGCCGTTTTACGCGATTAGCGATATGCGGATTTACCGCCTCAATCCGGATGGCACGGAAGATGATGTAGGTCCGAGAGACCCCTGCTGAAGCTGGCAACGCGCGATGATATTCCGACTGACACTTACGCTAGTCCTGGCCGCGGCCGGCCTTGGCGCATGTGCGCCGGCGCCGAAGGAATCCGCGCCTGGAACGACGGAGACTGAGTCCGTGCCGATCACGGAAGAGACAGCCATAGAACGAGCCGCCGCAAAGGCCGACGAGATGGACTACGCCGTTGAAGGCAAAGTCACGACCGCGCGCGACGATGGCACGAAGTGGATCGTGAACTTCGTACCCGAAGGGCGGACTGTGGGCGGCGGATTTATGGTCGAGATCGATAAATCGACGGGCGAAATAGTGAATGCCCAATTTACGCAGTAGTCATTGCAGCTTACGCAGTAGGCATTGACTGTGACCGAATCCTAACCTCGAAGAGGATGACTAGCGGTATGGCACAACACACGATCGTGCGAGCGCGGGGCTGGGCACTCAGGGCCGCTTGCGCTCTGTTACTACTCGCAGGCGTGCTTGATGTCCGGGCGGTGGCGCAGACCCCGAACCTCATCGAGCCGCAAGTCCCCGCCGGTTCCGAACCCACGATACCCGCGAACTACAGCACACTCGACGAAAACTGCACCGTCAGCGTCCTCAACCAAACGGTCCGAGTGAACCCCGACGGTTCCTTCTCGATCCCGAATGTCCCCGCCGATGGACGGCTCGCGCGCATTCGCGTCGTGTGCGACGTCGACGGCGAACTCTTCGGCGCGGTCTCCGAGTTCATCATGATCACGCCCGACGAGGCGATCTCGATCGGCGATTTGCGCCTGGGTCCGATTCCCCCCAGCGTTGAATCCCTCTCCGCGTTCGCCAACCCTTCCGTCATCGCTCAGCCCGGCGGCACATCGCAGTTGAACGTGCTCGCCATGCTTTCCGACGGCACGTTCCCCGACCTCAGCGATGGCGACACGGGTACGCAATACACGAGCAGCAACGCGTCGATCCTGACCGTAAACGAGGACGGCCTGGCAACGGCCATGAACGCCTCCGGAAGAGTCTTCGTAGGTGTACTCAACGACGGCGTATTCGCGACCGCGCAGATCGATGTTGTCGTGAGCGACGATTCGGATGGGGACGGAATCCCCGACGATTGGGAGCTCGCGCACGGCCTCGACCCGAACGACGACAGCGACGGCACCTCCGACAACGACAGCGATGGCCTCGGAGCCATCGGCGAATTCCAGCGCGGCACGGACCCCAACGTGGCTGACTCCGACGGCGACGGGATCGATGACGGTGACGAACTCAACATAAACGGAACAAACCCGGCGGTAGCGGACACGGACGGCGATGGCCTTATCGACGGCGACGAGCTCACGCTTGGAAGCAGCCCGACGCTCCGTGACACCGATTTCGACGGCCTCTCCGACGGAATTGAATTCGAATTGACCGGCGGCGCGAGCGCGACTTCCGCCACGCCGGACGGCGACCCCGACGGCGATGGCCTGCCCAATATTGATGAGTTCGAAGAAAACACGGATCCCAACGACCCCGACACGGACGACGACGGCATCAACGACGGCGACGAAGTGGCCGCAGGCAGCGACCCGCTAGTCCCCGACATGGATCCGCCCGTGGTCACGCTCGTTGCACCGGTCGCCGGACAGGTCCTCGTCGAAGGCGAAACGATCGCCATAACGGTCGACGTTTTGGACCTCGGGCCAATTCTGACGCTGGAAGTCCTCTTCGACGGCGCGGTCGAAACCACATTCAATCCGGACCCGAATGCGCCTCGGGAGCCCTTCGGAGAAACCTTTGTATTCGATACCGTCATTCCAGTAACCCCGGCCGGAATGATCGACCTTGAAGTTACCGCAACGGATGGCAACAACAACGTCGGCCGCTCGGGAGTATTGACGCTCGACGTAATCCCCGATCCGCTCACCACCGTGATCGGGCGAGTGGTCGATCCCGAGGGCGAGCCTGTCGAAGGCGCCGAAGTGACGCTCTACGACGACGAGGCCTTTATGACGCAAACGGCTGCGGACGGAACCTTCGAGTTCACGAACGTGCCGACCATCCGCGGCAACGTGTTCTTGGAAGCACGCGCGGTGATCGACGAACGCAACTTCCGCGCGACCGAGCTACTTGCGCCAGTGAGGGCGGGCACAACGGACTTCGGCGACATCACGATCATCGAGGCGGTCTTCGAAGAGGACATCGGAACATTGCTACCTGGTTTGGAGGGCGACGACGTATTTGTGGGGGCGGTCTTCGAAGAAGGCTTTACGTTCCCGTTTTTCGGTGTCGAGTATACCGACCTTTTTATCGGTACGAACGGTTACGTGACGTTCGGCTCCGGCGATAGCAGCTTCATTCCTTCAGTCGGCGCTGTGAACGGCATCCCGCGCATCGCAATCCTATACACGGACCTGGACCCGCGAATGCCGAACGATCCGGCCGGCGGCGTGTTCGTCAATCGCCATCCCGACCGCTTCGTCGTAACGTGGTACAGAATCACTTACTACAACCGGGATTCCTCAACGGATGTCACGGCGCAACTTACTTTGTTCGCCGACGGGCGGATTCAGATGGCGTTCAACGGGATCACGACCGAAAACCAAACCTTCAGGTCCTACGCGATCTTGGTTTCCGGCGGCGGACCTTCCATCATGCCGAGGCCAGTCGTTTTCTCCGCCGAGGCTCCATTCAGCACAACTATCGACGAAGGTATCGTCGAAACTCGAAGCACCGATATGCTCGATCTGGACGGCAACTTCCTACTTTGGGAACCCAACGATGACGTTGGCTACGACGTGACCATCGTGCCCAATCTGGATGCCATGGAACCCATGCCGGCCAATCCGCTATCGAAGGCACGCACTGCTGAGGAACAAGCGGCGATCGAAGCCGCCATCGCGGAGAAGGCCCGTACTCACGAAATCCGGAACTAGCCCCCAAAAGAATCGATCATCGGCTCGGCCTCGCGCGCAAATCGCCTGCAGGCCGGGCCTCTCAACTTAGATTCTTGCGCAGCGGAGCTTCCAAAAACTCCGCCAACCCTCGTCACAAACCAGAGAAGGGATTTGAGATGACAAGCGACTTGAAACTGGAAAAAAAGCTCCTCGATCCGACCCTTGCCTCGGTTGGCCCCAGCAGTCTTCTGAAGGCCGGGAGTGGGATACTCTCCGGTGGCGGCGGCGGATTCATGAATCGCTTCTTCGATTTCATTATTCAGCCTCAGGGCGAAACATCGGTGAACTTCTACACGGCAGATTACGAAACGGGCGACGCCATAAACGTCCAGACGTCCTTGTTGCTCACGTTTAATCGCGCCGAAGAATTCGAGAGCCTGATGCAGACGGCCTTGAGCATCGATTTCTTCAATATCAACCTTCCACCGCCGACTACCAATCTAGTTCGCCACACCGCCGTCGCTCATCCGGACCATGGCGTTCACACGGTCGTATGGGCGATGGCTGGTGACACTACGCCGCCTCTCGCATTGGTGCGATTTGACCTGGATATCCGCCGCTTTCTGGGACTCGGTTTTTCCCAAGAACACGGGCCCTGAGAACCAACTGGCGCCACTTTGGTCACCAAAAGTCGAAGCCATACGGATTGGGTTTCATGTCGACCGATTGCCCGTGGGCGCAGCCCGTGATTATTAAATGAACTCCACGTCGATTCCAGGTATTTTCGACTCGCCGAAGGCAACATAATCGAAGTCTTTCGCGCTACTGGGTTCATGCTAAAATCATTGTCCCATGACAAACACTAGAATCCTCTCGCTTGCGGTCACGCTCCTCCTAGCGCTCAACGCGACTACCCACGGCCAAAGCCAGCCCAAGCTCGAACTCTTCGATCCCGCGCCCGAACTCGACGTCCGATTCGTCAAAGGCGAGCCTATCACCCTCGCGGCGGGCAGGGGCGAGAAGGTCTACATCGTCGAATACTGGGCCACGTGGTGCGCCCCGTGCAAGGCCTCGATCCCGCACTTGACGAAACTACAGAAAAAATACGAAGACGAAGGTCTCGTTATTATTGGTATCTCAGACGAAACGCTGAAAAAAGTCCAAGAGTTCACCGCGAGGATGGGTGACACAATGGGCTATCGCGTCGCCATCGATCCCGGCGGCCGCAAGACGAAAAGGAAATACGCCGAGCCCTTCGACGTAAACAGCATCCCCTGGGCCGTCGTCATTGACAAAGCCGGCCGCATCATGTGGCATGGCCACCCCATGGACCCGATCGTCGACCCGCTGGTCGAAGCCCTGCTCGAAGAACAGGTCGACCTCGAACCGGCGGAACCGTCGCCGCCGCCTGCGGATCAACCTCCCGTAGGCCCGCCCGCTCCCAAGAAAGGCGAACAAAAGAAAGGCGAACAAAAGGAAGGCGAATAACCGGCCCTCCGCCGGACTTTGCGGTATACTTAAAGGCGGCGTGCATCCGCGCCGCGTGTTGGATACAACGGGGAGAAGACCAATGAGCCTCAACAACAACGAGTTCCGTCTGCGCGAGTACACCATGGCCGATCAGGCCGTCGACACGGAACGTTCCCAGTTCATCGTCCGCACCTACGTGCATCTCCTCGGCGCGGTGATCGCCTTCGTCGGCATCGAAGCCGCGCTCCTCCAGTTGCCCGGCGTCGAAAGCATGGTCGGTGCGATGACCTCGGGCTTCGCCTGGCTCCTTGTCCTCGGCGCGTTCATGTTTGTCAGCTACATCGCCAACCGTTGGGCACACTCGGCGACCTCGCTCGGCACGCAATATCTCGGCTTAGGGCTTTATGTCGTAGCCGAAGCCGTCATCTTCCTGCCGCTCCTATACGTCGCCGCGAATTACGGCGGACAAGGCGTCATCTCCACCGCGGCCGGCGTGACCCTCTGCGTCTTCACTGGTCTGACCGCTGCCGTGCTCATGACGCGCAAGAACTTCTCGTTCCTCGCGCCTGCCCTCAGCATCGCCGGAATTGGCGCCCTTTTGCTGATCGTCGTTTCCATTCTTTTCGGATTCAGCTTGGGCCCGATATTCACCGTCGCCATGATCGTCTTCGCGGCGGGCTACATTCTCTATAACACCTCGAACATCCTGCACGAATACCGTACCGATCAATACGTCGCCGCGTCCCTCGGCCTATTCGCTTCCGTCGCGCTGCTCTTCTGGTACATCCTCCAACTGCTGATGTCACTCAATCGAAACTAGAACCCAAGTCATTCTGAGCGCCAGCGAATAATCTCGATCACGCGACTTCACGTAAATTGAGATTCTTCGCTGGCGCTCAGAATGACCGACAATCGTATTTAGGCAATTTTCCTGTATCCCCCCTCAAAAGAGGGGGATTTTCTTTCACGAAACCCGCCATCGATTTGTTATAGTTTTCCGAATGCAAAACATTTTCCACAACCGCGAAATCTCCGCGCTGGCCTTCAACGAACGCGTCCTGCAAGAGGCCGAAGACCCGCGAAATCCGCTGATGGAGCGGCTGAGGTTTCTGGGCATCTTCAGTTCCAACATGGACGAGTTCTTCAAAGTCCGCGTAGCCAGTATTCAACGGCGTCTCGAGCTCGGCAAAGGCCGCATGAACGCCGTCCTCGAACTCATCGGCGACCGCACGCGCGACCTCGATCGCCGTTTCCAAAAGTCCTACGCGACCATCACGGCGGCCCTCGCCGATGAAGGCGTGCGCATCCTCACCGAACGCGACGTCGCCGGCAAAGGTCCGAAAATCACCGAATGGCTCGAGGACTACTTCCACACCAACGTGTTGCCCACCCTCGTGCCGATCATCGTCGACGAGCGGCATAAATTTCCGCAACTGACCGATGGCGCGCTGTACTTCGCCGTGCGCATGTGGGGCGGCGAGAATCCGCCTTACGCGATCCTCGAGATACCCTCCGAGCTGCGCCGATTCGTCGAGCTGCCCGATGGCTCGATCATGTACCTCGACGACGTGATTCGCTACAACCTCAACGAAGTCTTCTACATCTTCCGCTACGACCAAATCGCCGCCTACGAATTCAAAATCTCCCGCGACGCCGAGCTCGACATCGACAACGATTTTTCCGAAGGCTACATCCGCAAGATGGAACGTGTCCTCGAGCAGCGCAAAGGCGGTCGCCCGACGCGATTCGTCTGCGACCGCACGATTCCGCCCGGGCTGCAAAAACTGCTCCTCGCCGCGCTCCAGATCACGAGCGATGACACCGTCATCGGCGGCGGCCGTTATCACAACATGAAAGACCTGATGAACTTCCCGAACGAGCGGCCGGAACTCGCCTTCCCGGTGCTCGACCCCGTGCCGCACCCCGTGCTCGAACGTGAACGCACCATCCTGTTCGACCAGATTCTCGAACAGGATGTCCTCGTTACGTATCCTTATCAATCCTTCGATTTGATCGTCCGGCTACTGCGCGAGGCGGCAATCGATCCTAAGGTCGACGAGATCAAGCTCACGCTCTACCGCGCCGCCAAACGTTCGCAGATAGTCAACGCGCTCGTGAACGCCGCCCGCAACGGCAAGAACGTCTTCGTCAGCGTCGAGCTGATGGCCCGCTTCGACGAGCGCAATAACATCGTAATGGCCGAGCGCCTCTCCGAAGTCGGCGCCACCGTCGTCTACGGCGTACCGCCGATGAAGGTGCACGCCAAACTATTCTCTATTCGCCGCGGCGACCAAATCGTATCGGGCTTATCGACCGGCAATTTCCACGAAACCACCGGCAAACTCTATGTCGACAGCACGCTCCTCACCGCCAACAAGGAAATCGCCGAGGACGTCGATCAGGTGTTCCACTTCCTGCACCGCGCCTCGATCACGCGGACCATCGCGACGCCGCGGTTCAAACACCTGATCGTCTCACCGTTCAAATCGCGCCAGGCGTTGACGAAACTCATCCGCCGCGAAGCGAAAAAAGGCGATCGCGGCTACATCTTTCTTAAGGTCAACCATCTCACCGATCCCAAGCTCGCCCGCGAATTTCACGACGCCGCGGACGCCGGCGTTAAGATGGACATCGTCGTGCGTACCACCTACTCGATGAAGCCGCACCCGAATATCCGCGCCATCTCGATCCTCGACCGGTTCCTCGAGCACCAGCGCGTGTACATCTTTGGAAAAGGCGAAGACCGCCGCGTCTTTCTGTG
>JBGTJY010000892.1:0-6544 GCA_041744855.1 Candidatus Hydrogenedentales bacterium | reverse complement strand
GGCGCGATGCGTTGTGGGACGCGCTGGGTCTTGATCGTGTTAGCGGTCTCGAGCGCGGAGTGGGGGAGTCCTTGGGTCTGGATGCGGCGGAACGCGAGGCGGAGTTCGTGCCGCTCGACACCTTCGAGACGATCAACTGGGACTACGAATTCACCTCGCATAGTCCGCGGGGGCATCCCCTCGCGCCGTTGCGGGAAGAACTGGCGCGACAGAAATTGCCCGACGCGGCAACCGTGCAAGCGATGGTCGACGGCCAACGCGTGCGCTACGCGGGCATGGTGATCTGCCGGCAACGTCCCGGCACGGCCAAGGGCGTGGTATTCATGACGCTCGAAGACGAAACGGGATTCGTGAACCTCGTGATTTGGGAGAACGTCTTCAAAAAATTCGAGCTAATCGCGAAGACCGCCTCGTTCCTCGGTGTGACGGGCAAGCTACAAGTCGAATCCGGCGTGACGCATTTGGTGGCGGAGAAGTTGTGGGTCCCACAAATCGACACAACGCCGCACGAAGCAAAGAGCCGGGATTTTCATTGACATGGGAGGGACGCCACGTGACCCAGGTTCGGAGTTCCTCATTCATGCGGCGGGATCGAGAGATACCATCGCGGCTATTCCACCCCCGCTGAATGCGGAACTCCGAACTCGTTCCATCTTGCAAAACTTGTCGGGTAGAGAGCTTGCAACTTCGCCCGCTACTTCCGATAATCAAGCTTTCCGATACGACTCACCGAATTCCGAAGGAGAAGACCATGCGGATGCTGCGGGTTATTGCGATTGCCACTCTGGTAGCGGGCTTCACGAGCGCCGTGGGCGCGGCGCACCAGGAAGGCCACTGGATTAAGCTGTTCGACGGCGAATCCACGTTCGGCTGGACGAATCTCGGCGACACCCAATGGGCCGTCGAAGGCGGCGTGCTCAAGGCGGCGGATGGTTCCGGCGGCATGCTCGCGACGACGAGCCAGTTCGGCGACTTCGAACTCACGGCCAAGGTTCGCGTGAAGGCGGGGTGCTCGTCGGGCATCGTTGTGCGCTCGCCGTTGTCGGGCCACCCGACGGAGAACGGCGCAGGCGTCATCTGGCTCAGCGAAGAGAAGGGATCGGACTCCCCCTGGCGCGAGATCAAAGTCACTGCGCAAGGCGACAAGGTTTCCGCGACGCTCGACGGCAAGGCCGTTGAGGGCCTCGCGGCGAAGAACCCCGTCGGCTACATCGGCGTGCTCTACCACCACAATGGCGGTGCGACGGTCGAAATCTCCGAGATGCAGCTTCGGCCGATTGCGCTGCACACAATATTCGACGGCAAGACGCTCGACGAGTGGAGCATCATTCCCGATCGCAAATCCGAATTCGCAGTGGTCGATGGCGCGATCAACATCACGAACGGCAACGGCCAGATCGAGACGAAGGGTGTCTACAAGAATTTCCTCGCGCAAATGGAGATCATATCGAACGGCGAGCATCTCAACAGCGGCGTGTTTTACCGGGGCCCCGTCGGCGTATTCTGGCTCGGCTACGAGAGCCAAGTGCGCAACCAATGGACCGGCGACGACCGCAGCAAGCCCGTCGATTTCGGCACCGGCGGAATCTACGGCAACCAGGCGACGCGCAAAGTTGTTTCCAGCGATGGCGAATGGTTCCAGAAGACCATCGTCGCGAATGGCAACCACTCCGCGGTGTGGATCAACGGATACCTTGTCAGCGATTTTCTGGATACACGTCCGGTCAATAAGAATGGCAACGGGAAGGAAGGCTATGTGCCCGGCCCGGGAACGATTCACCTGCAGGGCCACGACCCCACAACGGACCTGAGCTTCAAGAATATCGCGATTGAGATTTATCCTGACTGAAGCCGGAGCCGTGGAGAATTAAACGCAGAGTGCGCGGAGATCGCTGAGGTACGCAGAGATTTCAGCCAACCTCGTTTGGGGAATGCGAATAGTCTATTGCCTGGTGAATGTTCGCTAGTTCGAGGTGGGGCGCTTCATCCATGAGCACGCTCTATCTCGTCGCTACCCCGATTGGGAATCTCGAGGACATCACCTTGCGCGCGTTGCGTATATTGGGCGAGGTGGGGATTCTCGCGTGCGAAGATACGCGGGTGACGCGCAAGATTTTCGCGCGACACGAGATTGTGACGCCGCGCACGCTGTTTTCGTATCACGAACACAACGAGGCACAGGCCGGCGCGCGCATTGTCGGCTTTCTCGACGCGGGGCAGGACGTCGCGTTGTGCACGGACGGCGGGTATCCGGGGATCAGTGATCCAGGGTATCGTCTGATTCGCGACGCAGTCGCGGCCGGTCATCGAATCGACGTGATTCCCGGCGCGAGCGCGGTGCCCGTCGCGCTGCTGGTGTCGGGCCTGCCGACGTCGTCGTACACGTTCAAGGGGTTTCCGCCGCGGAAGCCGGGGCCGCGGAGGCGATTCTTCGAGATCGATGCGGAACAGCCGCATACGCTGGTCGTGTTCGAGTCGCCGCATCGCGTCGCGCAATGTCTAAGGTCCGCGTTGGAGGCGCTTGGAAATCGGAACGCCGCGGTATGCGTCGAATTGACGAAGAAGTTCGAAGAGGTGCAGCGAGGAAGTTTGAGCGAGCTCGCGGACGCGTTCGAGGGTAAGACGATTCGCGGCGAAGTCACCATCGTGATCGATGCCGAGCGCACGCGCCGAGTCGCTCCTGCCGAGCAAGATGAGTCTTAACGCGCTAGCGACCCCGCGAGGGACCCTCCAATTGCCGGCTTTCATGCCCGACGCCACTCGAGGGGTTGTGCGCGGCCTCGACTCCGCCGATGTCGAGAGCGTCGGCATCGAGTGTTTGATGGTCAACAGCTTGCACCTCGCTGTCAGTCCGGGGACTTCGGTGATTGCGGCGCAGGGCGGCATGCACGCGTTCATGGGTTGGCGCGGGGTTGTCGCTTCGGATTCGGGCGGATTCCAGGCCATGTCGCTGAGCGGCGCGGCGGGCAAGGCGACCGTCACGGATGCAGGCATCACGTATCGGCCTGCCAACGGCAAGAAACAAGTTATCACTCCGGAGAAATGTATTCAAAGACAGTTCGAACTGGGCGCCGACATCATCTTTTGTTTGGACGAATGCACGCACCCGAATCGACCCGGCGCCGAACAGCGATCGAGTGTCGAGCGCACGGTGATGTGGGGGCGGGAGTGCAAGGAAGTATTCGAACGCTTGTCGGCGCGGCAAAATGCGACTGGCGCACGGCCGCTGTTGTTTGCCGTCGTGCAAGGCGGTGAAGACCTGGGGTTGCGACGCGAGTGCGCCGAGCGCCTGGCGGAGATTGGGTTTGACGGTTACGGATTCGGCGGCTGGCCGGTGAGGCCCGACGGCGCGCTCGTGGATTCGGTGCATGCGCTGCCCGAGATGCTGCCGCGCGATGTGCCCCTGCATGGACTAGGCATCGGCAGCCCCGAGAACGTCCTCGCCGCATGGCGCTGCGGGTACAGATTGTTCGACTGCACGTTGCCGACCCGCGACGCGCGGCATCAGCGGCTATATCGGTTTCTATTTGACCCGGCGGAATTGGCGCCCAATCCACTCGAACGATTTTATGACTCGGCGCACGCGAGCGGGGAACAATGGACGCGTGACGCGCGGCCGATTGACACGTGGTGCGATTGCGTGACGTGTCGGCGATATTCGCGCGCGTACTTGCGGCACCTATTTCAGACCGGCGATGCGGCCGCGCAGCGATTGGCCACGATTCACAATCTTCGTTTCTATACGCGACTAACCGATGCGCTACGCCGATTGGACGCCGCGCCAAGCGAAACTTCGACCGCGACATGATTCGGGACTTGGAGCTTGTCGAGACGATCTATGGCGAATTGCGCGCGTCGCGAAAGTATGCGCACTTGGCGGAGGCAGCGTTGCGGCGAACTGCGGCCTGGGCCGCGGAAAGACATCCGACTGCGAAACCGGCTGTCAAAGCCGCGAAGGCGATGCTGCATCAAGTCTACGGGGCCTTCGCGGAACGAATTCGGTTCAACGAAGTTGATGCCGCGCTCAGTCGGCTCAGCGCCGCGGAGGATGACGAAACTCGGAAGGCCATATGCAGGTCAGTTTTGGAGGGTCACGCGTCGACCCGAGAGCGGATATCCATTCTGGATGAGTTATACAGTTCAGTATTCCAAGCGGTTTCCGGGCCACGGCGCGTGCTCGATTTGGGCTGTGGACTGAATCCATTCACGTTGCCCTGGATGAATCTGCCGCGCGAGTGCGAGTACATCGCGAGCGAACTCGACACAAGGCTAATCGATCGGATCGCGCGGCTACTTAGCGTTCTGGAGCGGCCCGGCTCCGCGACCGCGAGTGATTTGCTCGCGCCTATCGCCGATACGACGTCGGACGTGGTGCTGCTGTTGAAAATCATTCCGACGCTCGAGCAACAGGAAAAAGGCGCGGCCAAGCGAATCATCGAGCAGCTCGACGCGTGGTGTGTAGTTTTTTCGTTCCCATTGAAAACACTTGGCGGACGCGACGTAGGCATGGAATATCACTACTCGTCGTTCGTCGATGCGTTGGAACTCGGTACGCGATGGCAAATCGAACGGCGCGTTTTTTCGTCCGAACTAGTCTATGTCCTGCGTGCTTGATCGCTGTGTTGCCGTCGCGTCGGGGACCTTGCTCCGTGGGTGTTTGTCCTCTGACAGTCCATGTGATAGTGTATCCCGCATTGAATACAGGCAAAACTGCCCGCTTCGGATTCGCCGTGCGGCGATGGGACTACCACAGCGAATCCGTGGCGAAAGCGGCTTGTACCTCACCGGAGGCGATCGCGATGCCGGGCGAATGGCCCTACACCGTCAGTCTTGAGCATCCGCTCTCGGTCTTCAAACAGATCGAGAATCACGTGCTATTCGCTATTGCATCGGGCTACATCAAACCCGGCGATGCGCTGCCGTCGGTGCGCGATTTGGCCCACGCATTGGCGGTCAATCCCAATACCGTCACGAAATCGTATCGCGAACTCGAAATCTTGGGATTGCTGCGGACCCGGCGCGGGGTCGGTTATACGGTCGCGCAAAACGCACCCGCGTCATGCTGCGATACCACACAATCGATGGCAGCCGGCAATCTCGCGTGTGCAGTATCGGAATGTCTTGCGGCGGGTCTATCGCCCCAGGCTATTCGAGATGCAGTCGCTGGCGCGCTGAAAGGCGGCAAATTTCCGTATGCGCCGGACGGGTGACTAAGGATTCCTCGACCGCTCCGGTGGACGCGCGGCGCCGCTCAGTTTAAGCCGGTGTTGCCCATCTTCGTGCACGATCTCCGCCGGGCGGCCTAACATCTCCGAGAACACGCTTGACGCGAAGACGCGCTCGATGCAGTCACTGACGAGAACGCGTCCTCCCTTCAAGACAAGGCCGTGCGTGATCCACGGACCGATCTCTTCAACGTGGTGCGTCACCAGTATGAGCGTCGGCGCGTTCTCGGATCCGGCGAATTTCCCCAGGTCGCTCAGCAGGAGTTCGCGGGCGGCCGGGTCGAGTCCCGCGCAAGGTTCGTCGAGAACGAGCACCGCGGGCTCATTGACGAGCGCGCGGGCGATCAGCGCGCGCTGTTGCTCGCCTTGGGAGAGCGTCCCGAAGGTGCGATCGGCGAACGACTCCATGCCAAAATGGGCGAGGCTCGCCTGCGCGTGACGCCGCTCTTCAGCGGAAAACTCGCGATAGACCCCGAACGACGCGTCGTATCCGGAAAGCGCCACGTCAATCGCCGGCAACCACTCCGGCATGCGATGTTGCAGAGACGCGCTGACCCAACCGATTCGCTTGCGAAGCTGCCGCAGATCGCATTCTCCGTAGCGGCGATCCAGCACGGATACCGAACCCGTCGTTGCCCACAGGTAGCCCGTCAAGATTTTGAGCAGCGTGGTCTTGCCCGAACCATTTGCGCCCAGTAGCGCCCAATGTTGGTCCGGCTCGATGGTCCATTCGATGTCGCGGAGCAGCCACGAGCCGCTTGTGCAATACGAGAGGTTTTCGAATTGAACTATCGGCATTGTGTTGGGATTCTCGGCGGCCAATCACTCTTTCGACAATTCGTGCCAGCCTTCTTCGCCGATCAGCGGCACGAACACGCAGCCGATTCCCTCTTCTTCGATCAGCTCGTCATCAATGCGGCGGAAACGCACGATCTGCTGCACTTTGCGCGTGCCCACCGGGCACACGAGACGTCCGCCCTCCGCGAGTTGACGGCGCAACGAAGGCGGGACGCGCGGTCCACCGGCAGTCACGAGGATGGCGTCGTACGGCGCGCTATCGGGCCAACCGAGCGTCCCGTCGCCTACGTGTATTTCAACATTGGTGACCCCCAGGCCGGTGAGTACTTCGGTTGCCCGTTCGGCGAGTTCTGGGTGTCGTTCGACGGACACCACGTGCTCCGCAAGAGCGGCCAGTACGGCGGTCTGATATCCGCTGCCAGTGCCGATTTCGAGAATTCGCTCCTGGCCGCGCAGCTCGATCATTTGCGTCATGAGCGCGACGATGTAAGGCTGCGAGATAGTCTGGCCGCCGCCAATCG
>JBGTJY010000891.1:0-3899 GCA_041744855.1 Candidatus Hydrogenedentales bacterium | reverse complement strand
TCGAGCGAGTCGTAGAGCGCGAACTGGGGGACTTCTTGTCCCGGTTCGAGGTAGTCCGTGCCGAAGAGCAGCCTATCTTGGCGGCGGAGGATGAACGCGCGGCCGAAATCCAAGTCGCGCATGATAGCATTCGCGCCGCTGCCCGCGCTAAGGTCGGCGTAGAGATTCGGGAAGCGGTCCATGAGCGCGTCGATCGCGCCGCCGGGGGCGACTTTGGCCGTGGGATAGCCTTGCAATTCCGTCGGCGTTACGTCGCCGCTGATCGATGCCCACCAGCCTTGCGCATGGCCGACGAAGTTTGTCTTTTGGCAGGCTTCCAACGCGCGCGCGAGGCCCGGCAGACCCGGCGCGTCGGTGTTGCGGATGCTGTCGAGGTGGAACAGCACGGGCAGGCCGAGGTCGCCGCAGACTTGGTAGAGCTCGATGCTGCGCGGGTCGTCGACGGCGACGCCGACTTTATGTTCGCCGAATCCGCGCGCGCCGGCCTCCTTGTATTTTTCGAGCATCGTGATGGGGTCCGCGTATCCGCCGCCGCCGGAATTGCGCGGGTCGATGACGCACCAGGGGATGAGGCGGTCGCGGTGCGGCTGCGTTTCGCTGAGGACGTACTCGGTCGCGATCGGGTGATCGAAGGACTCCGGCGAAACGACGGGCAACACGCAGGCTTGGGCGATTTCGTGCGCGTCCATCCATTCGAGCAGGCCGGCGACGGTGAGCTGCTTCTTCGAGCCGTAGGGCAGCGTGATGTGGGTGTGGACGTCGACGTATTTGCCGGTGGGAAAAATCTGGGCCTGTGTGTCGAGCGCGAAGGGTATAGCCGTTGACGCGGCGGCGATTTTCAAGAATCGCCTCCGATCAAAAGTATTCGGTCGCATGAATTTATCCGTGTTCATCGGTGTTCATCCGTGGCTAGTTAGTGCTCGTGAGAAATTCCATCAGATCGGCAAGTGCTTGTGCATCCAGTCCCTCTTCCCAACCTTCGGGCATGAGCGATAAGTTGCTGCTCGCGATCGATTCGATGTTGACGCGGAGAATCGTTTCCGTCTCGCCATGGGCGCGCTTGATCGTGACACTTGTGGCGGTCTCGGCGGCGATAATGCCGGTGTGCGTTTGCAGATTCGTTGTCTCGATGATGTATTGCGTGTATTGCGGGTTGATCTCGCGGCTCGGGTCGAGGATGTTGGTGAGGAGTTTATCGCGGCCGGCGTTGGCGACTGTGACTAAGTCAGGTCCGACATCGTTGCCGAGGTTTCCGATGCGATGGCATTGGGCGCAGTTCTCCGTGAATATCGCGCGGCCTCGGGACGGATTGCCGTCCATCGTCAGCGCGCTCGAGTACTTTTCGAGGAGTGCCGCGCGATCTTGACGGTCCGCGCGCGCCGCCAGTAGCGAAGCGGCTTTGTTTCGGATTGCCACGTCCTCGTGGCTGCGGAGTTGTTCGATGCGGAGCGAGTCGATTTGTGCGGGATTGAAGCGGCCATGCTCCGTCGCATCGAGGAGTTGGGCGAGCCACTCCGTGCGCGAGAAGAACAACTCGACGGCCTCGCTGCGCATGCGTGGGCCGAATCGATCCCAGCGTGCGAGCGCGATGCCGGCGACTTCGGAATTCGGAAAACGACCGAGCGTTTCTAGCGCGGCGAGCTGGATGTCGGGGGAGCGATCGCCGTCGAGCAGCGGCTCGATGATGCGTCGCGCGTTTTCGAAAGTGTCAAGCGCGAGCGCGCGAATGCCTTCGATGCGATCGTCTTCGCGGGCGCTAGGGTCCGTCGCGGTGCGGCGCGCGAGGTCCATGAGTTCCGCGTAAATTTGTCGCGTGGATTCGCGTGAGGTGAGCAGGTCGCGTACGTCAGCGCCGCGCGGGGGGATGGCAACACCGCGTGCGAGGCTTTCAAGATTCGCGCGGGCGACTTTGGGATTTTCATTAGTAAGTCGATCGATGCGATCGAGCGTGGCCTCGATTCCGGCAAGTTTGCTTGTCGCGCCTATCTGCCGCGCGAGGAGATTGAGCAACGTTTCGTCGGCGCGCGGTAGCGCGTCCTCAGCAGTTAGGGCAAGGTAAAGGGCATCGGCACGGGTTGGAGTGGAACTTAGAATCGCGGCGCGAACGAGTTCGTCGCCGCCGTCCCGCAATGCTATGTCAGCGAGCGCGTCGATGGCTTCGGGGGCATTCCATTCGCCCAGGGAAAAGGCGGCCTGATAGCGCACGCGAGGGTCGGGATCGTTAGCGGCGAAATCAATGCCGGATTGGATGTCCAACGATTCGTCGATGTGCCGTTCGGCGAGTCGCACTGCGTGCTCGCGCAAGCGCGGATCGGGATCGCGCAACGAAAAGGCGAGTGTTGCATCGGAAAGATTGCCGAGGCTCTCGATGGCGTACAGCGCGTGCAGTCGACCCTGCGGACTATGTGCCCGCGATGCGATCTCGCGAAGGAGAGTAGCAACCGAGACATCCTGCCGTTCGTACAGCAACCGCCCGGCGGTTTCGCGATGCCACGTGTTGGGATGATCGATCAGCCGCGCGAGTTCCTCGGAAGACTTTGCACGTAAGTCCGGCGCGGGGCGATACCGCGTGTTCTTCGGAATGACGCGATAGACGCGGCCGCGGTCGTTGCCGCTGTTGAGATCGAGGTGTTGCTTGATGATGGGGGGGAGGCTGTCGGGATGTTCGATTACCTCGCGATACATGTCGGCGATGTAGAAATTGCCGTCGGGGCCGTTCGCAAATTGCACTGGCCGAAACCAGATGTCGCGGGAGCGGAGGAACTCGGTGTTTGCGTCGGCGCGTCGCGCGATGAGGCGGAGACCGTCCTCCTCGATCGTTTTGCGATGCACGAGATTGGAGCCGACGTCGCCGATGAAGGCGTTGCCGCGATACTGCTCGGGCCACGCGTCGCCTTTGTAGATCGTTACGCCGGTTGCGCTGGTGAAATAGCCCGCGGGTGTGCCGCCGCCTTCGATGGGTCCGGGGACGAGGCCTTGCACGCGCAGGCGGGTGCGGACGATGCGCCAGGGCTCGACAGGGCTGATGCGAAATACCTCGGAAGCGGGACCCTCCTCGGCGATGCTGAGGAGCGCGGGGGGCGGCGCGTAGTAGGGATTGCGCGCGAAGTATCGGTCTTCGTAGAGCGTCATCAGAATGTGATCGCTGTTGCTGCAGACGAATTTGCGGCCCCATGCGTCGAAACTGAGTCCGTGCTGCGCGCCCCCGCTTTCCGCGCAGATTTCGTGCGTGCGCGGGTCAAACGAGAAATCGCGTCCGCGGAGCGACAAGATTGGCCGTTCCGGATGCGCGACAGTTTTGACATCGGCTCCGGAGCTACTTGTCGCGCCGTGGATGCGGTTGTCGAGCGACCAGTTGAAGGAATTGAGCAGGCCCTGCACGTTGGTTGAGTGGAATCCCGTGAAGACTACCTCGCGCGTGTCGGCCACGCCGTCGTTGTCGGCGTCTTTGTAGTAGAGAATGTCGGGCGCCGCGGCGACGAACACGCCCCCGTTCCAGCACGCGACTGCGGTTGGCCACGCGAGGCCGCCGGCGTAGGTCGTGGCGCGATCGAATCGACCGTCCTGGTCGGCGTCAATGAGCAGACGAATTTCGCCGATGTTCGCGTCGCGCATTTCGGAGTATCCGCGCATCTCGACGACGAAAAGGCGTCCGGATTCGTCGAAGGCCATCGCGACGGGATCGCGCACGAGGGGTTCTGCGGCGGCGAGCTCGATGCGGAAGTCGGGGTGAATCTCGAAGGAATCGAGCGCGGCCTCGGGATCGAGGGGCGCGATGCGGGGGAGTTCGGCGGCGTAGCTGCGATCGAGGGAGTCGGCGTCCTGCGCCGCACTTATTGCGAATGCGAATCCCACTGTCAATACGAGAGCCGCCGCCCTCAACGTCATTCCCGCGCAGG
>JBGTJY010000890.1:0-5173 GCA_041744855.1 Candidatus Hydrogenedentales bacterium | reverse complement strand
GCGCGTGTACATCTTTGGAAAAGGCGAAGACCGCCGCGTCTTTCTGTGTTCGTGCGATCTGATGGAACGCAACATGGACTGGCGCGTCGAATCCGTCTTCCCCATTCTGAGCGAGCCGCTCAAAAAGGAAATCTGCGACTTGATGGAATTGCAGATCGCCGACAAGGCCAAGGCGCGCATCATGGACGAGGAACAGACCAACCGATACGCCGGCGAGCAACACGAAAAAGCAACCGCGCAAGAACTTAGTTACCGCTATTACCAGGAAATGTACGAACGAAGTTTGGCCGATCAAGAGGCCAATCAACGCCGACCGCGCGCTATCGCATCGAGTTGAAATCTTCAGCCTTCGCATTCATGACTAAGTATTCTGTCGCCGCCGTAGTACTCGCCGCGACTGCGCTTCCCTCCAATGTCCGCGCCGGTGAAACGGATCAATATCTCGTCTGGGATGTCGAGCTGCGCGACTCCGCGCCGGCCTTCAACGTATTCCTCAACGCCGAAATCGCCACCTATCTCGAACGGCTGAACGAGCGCGTGCGGCCGATCGAAGATGGAAGCGACATGGCCAACGAAATCTTCACGCACCTATTCCGTGGCCTGCACGCATCGCGGGCTCGTGCATGGCTCAACGAGTCGCCGGAAGTCGACCGCTTCCCGCCGGACGACATTTCCAACCTGAAGTATCAGCAAATGAGCATTTACCGCGGCCTGTCGTTTCCATACATCCTGCCGATGGCCGTCACCGTTCGCCTCGGAGATGTGTATCTGGGCATCGACAAAGTCGGCCATCTTCTGGGCTTTGGCCGCCGCTACCATCAGCGCTACGTGCGGCTGCGCGACCAAGGCGCAACCCACGAGGAGGCGCAAGAGCGCACGATTCGCGCAGGGATTTCGCAGGAGGCGAGCGTCGTCGGCATGCTCGTCGACGGCATCTTTTCCCACGCGGACCTCGAGGCGAATTACCAGGGATTTCGACTCGCGCGCGATCTGTATAGCGGCGAGAACCCGTACATCGTCAACGAAAACGGCGCATGGAAACTTGCGCGCGCGATCGATATCCGCGACTACACCACGCCCGACCTGGACGAGTCGTACAATCCGAATCACTACTGGGCCCTGCGCCGAAAAAAAGTCCTTCCTCGCCTCAAGGAATTGTACGGCGATCGCTGGTCCGAGACCGCCGCCTCGCAACGATTCATGGTCTATCGCGAAACGGAGCCAAGTCTCTCCAAAAACATCGTCGCTGAGTACTTCGCAGCGCAAGGCCGCGATCCCCAAGCCAAGCAATCCCTAGCCGCGCTGTGCGCAGACGATTAGCCGCAGCCGCCTGCGCTGCGGCAATTCTCCTAAGCTGCCCTCAACTCCACGCGCAGGAACCGGCCGCGGAATCGCGCGAATCCGAATCGAGGCGGCGGACCATGTCGCCGTCCGAGCGCAAATGGTTCCTGATGCTCGCCGTCGTCAACGTGTATCCCAAGCTCGAAAGCGAAGAACTCATCGACAACCTGCTCGAGCCTGCCCTGAGGTTCCTCGCGCCGGGCCACGACGGCGTCCAAACCGTCGGCGATCTGCGCGACGACCATCTCCTCTGGACCCCTTACATCGGCATCGGCCGGATTCTCTCGGATCGTTGGGCCGCATTTTTTCAAGTGGGGTATTCCGGCGGAACGTTGCGCACGGTGGACAACGATCGCTCCTTAGCCATCGTGCCGTTGCACAGCGATTTCGAGCTGTTCCGGAGTGCGGCCTACATCGGCGTCGGCGTCGACTACTTCCCCTTCGGAATGCCGCCTCAACAGAAGTACGACGGCTTCAAAGAAAGATTCAAAGCCTCGCGGCCCAGTTTCGGCCTGCGCTATTCGTGGACCTACGCGACCTACGAAATGAAATTCAAAGTCGGCTTCGATCCGCTCCCAAATTTCCTCGGCATCAAGCTGGAAGATTCCTGGTTCCTGCCGAGTGTGAACGTCAACGTCGGCTACGATTTCCCGCTCAATGAAACGAGCCAGTTGTCATTCAACGCGGGCTACGCGCACTTCTGGGATCAGGAGGCCGACTTCGAGGGCCCCGTATACACCATCGGCTGGAAACACTTCTTCAGGTAACTGGGTTTTCGATTGAAGTGTCGCCCGTACGCGTCGTTCCCACGCAGGCGGGAATCTCTTGAGAGTCTCGGAGTGCCGCGTAGAGTGGGGAGATTCCCGCCTGCGCGGGAATGACTGGGACCGGAAGCATCTCAGGGAAGTGGCACGCGACCGAGCTTATCCGGATTCCGCACGACATATATATTCGCAATGCGGCCGTCTGTTACGTCGAACGAAATCGCCGTAACCGCGCGCCCACGCGAATACACAACGACCCCGGGACGGCCATTGATCGTCTGAATGACACTGCGCGCGTCGTCCGGCGAGAACCGTTCCGTAACGCCCACGAGGAACCGTGCGACCTTGTCCGCGCTCGTAATCGTGCGTCGTGCCGCTGCCGCCTTCCCGCCGTGATCGGTGTAGAGCGCAGCGTCTTCCGTCAGCGACTCGACCAACGTGGCCACGTCGCCGTCGTTCACCGCCCGCATGAATCGCAACGCGAGCCGCTCATATTGCTCGGGCGCAGCCTCGAATCGCGGCTTCCCGCCGGCCACGCGCTCCCGTGCGCGCTTAACCATCTGCCGGCAATTCGCCTCGGACTTGTCGAGACACGCGGCGATGTCGCGATACTCGTAGTCGAAAACGTCGCGCAATAGAAACGCAGCGCGTTCCGGCGGACTCAAACTCTCAAGCAAGACCAGAAACGCGGTCGATAACGACTCGGCAAGTTCGAGACTCCGCGTCGCTTCCGCCTTCGGCGAAACGAGCGGCTCCGGCAGCCATTGGCCAACGTACACCTCGCGTTTCACGCGCGCCGATCGCAGGTAATCGATACTAAGCCGCGTCACGATCGACGACAAATACGCCCGAGGCGACTCCACGGTCGCAACGTCCGCGCGCCGCCAGCGCAAGTACGCCTCCTGCACGATGTCCTCGGCATCGGCCACGCTGCCCAGCATGCGGTACGCAATGCCGAACAGCAACGGCCGATGCTCGTTGAACGCCTCGGTCGATTCGTGTTCAGTTCCGGCCGGCTGCGGCATGCACTGGTTTTTCCAAAAGCCGCGGCGGGATCGCGCAAAATCCATCCGACTCAATCCCAAGCGGCAGGTTGAGCAAATTGTAAAAGTTCTCGATCGCGTTCAGCATCGTCAGTTCGACGATTTCGCGTTCGTTGAAATGTTCCTGCACCCGCGCGAACGTCGCATCGTCGACCGTCTTGTTGCGCGTCGCCTCGCCCACGTAATCCAGAGCAGCCCGTTCCCGTGCGGAAAAACTCGGATGCGTGCGATATTCGTCCAGATGCTTAAACTTCTCGACGTTGATTCCAAACTTCATCGCCATCGCCTGGCCGAAATCTACGCAAAACGCGCATTGATTCAGCGCGGCGACATACGTCTTCACCATGAAGCACAGTTCCGGTTCGAGCCGAAACCCGGATTGCTGCAAGTCCGCCATCGCCTTGACCATTTTCATGCTTTCGGGCATCCGCGCATAGATGACCTTGGCCGGCGTCATCACTTTTCCCGTCCGCCGTTTCAACAAAGAATACGCCAGCCGCACCATCAACGAATCCGGCCGTTCAATAGCTTTCAAACGCATCATGAAACTCCTTTTATCCAAGCCCACCACTAAGACGATCCGCTATCGCAATTTGTGACAATGGTGTAGCAGTCATTCCTGCGCAGGGCAGGAATCTCTCCCGTAACCCAGCGCGCCGAGTACAAGCGGGAGATTCCTGCCTGCGCAGGAATGACTTGATGCGGCGGCGCCTGTTCCACGAAAGCAGCCCCGCCGCAATTTGCAAGCAACCAGCCCAAATTCTAACATCTACACTTATACCGTCTCAGGCCACATACCGCTCCTCATCACCGCCCCAGTAGAAGGATTCGAAAACATGTCCCAAAAACTTTCGCGCCGCACATTCCTCAAACGCAGCGCGGCAATCGCATCGGTCCCGCTCATTGTTCCCGCCTGCGTCACGGGTCGCGGCTCATACCCCGCGCCGAGCGAGCGTATCAACCTCGGCTGCATCGGCACGGGCAACCAGGGCACGAACGACATGCGCGCGTTCATGTCCGACGACCGCGTCCAGGTCGTCGCCGTCTGCGACGTGAATCGCGAAAGCACCTCCGGCTATTGGTCGGGCGCAGGCGGCGGACGCGAGCCCGCAAAGCGCATTGCGGAAGCCCACTACGGCTCGCAAACGCGAAGCGGCGCATTTACCGGCGTGCAGGCCTATGAGGACTATCGCGATCTCCTCGCCCGCGACGACATCGACGCAGTCCTCATCGCATTGCCCGATCACTGGCACGCCCTCGTCACGATCGAGGCCGCCAAATCCGGCAAAGACATCTACGGCGAGAAACCGTTGTCGCTCACGATCGGCGAAGGCCGCGCGATGAGCGACGCCGTTCGCGATAACCATCGCATCTTTCAGACCGGCAGCCAACAACGTTCCGACGACCGATTCCGATTCGCCTGCGAACTCGTGCGCAACGAACGCATCGGCAAACTGCACACGGTCCGCTGTGGCCTCCCCGGCGGCACGCCCGATATCTCGCGCAACGGCTCTCGCACCGCGCCCGAGCCAAGTCCCGACGGCTTCAACTACGACATGTGGCTCGGGCCCGCGCCCTGGGCCTACTACTGTCCCGCGCGCACGCACATCAACTGGCGCTGGGTTTTCGATTATTCCGGCGGCCAAGTAACGGATTGGGGCGGCCATCACCCCGACATCGCGCAGTGGGGCATGAACACCGAGCACACCGGCCCGATCGAAATTCGCAACGCCAGCGCGACCTACGCCGACCACCCCGTCTACAACACCGCGATCGAATACTATTTCGAGTGCGCCTACGAAAACGGGGTCACCATGACCATCTCCGACAAGAATCGCGGCGGCGTCACCTTCGAAGGCACGGACGGCTGGGTCTGGGTCAATCGCGGCGAAATCGACGCACACCCGAAATCGTTGCTCGATACCGAAATCGGGCCGAACGAAGTTCACCTCTACAAAAGCGAACACCACATGCGCAATTTCATCGATTGCGTGTACTCGCGCGAACAACCGATTGCGCCGATCG
>JBGTJY010000889.1:0-3981 GCA_041744855.1 Candidatus Hydrogenedentales bacterium | reverse complement strand
GACGACGAACCGCTACTAATTTCTCTTGAACGCGGACTCGAATTTCGAGTTCGACAATATCCGGTTCGTATCGGACAGCCTCGCGAACGCCGCACCCACGCCAGTGCCACGGTTCGATACCGTTGGTCGGGCAGGAGGATTGTCACGGAGGAGAACTCGTCGGGGACGCTCACCGATACCTTTGTGCATCATCCCTACGGTATTTGGAATTCCGCGCATACCCAGATCGCGGGTTCCAATCCGTCAAGCGGCACAGCAAGCTACTACCTGCAAGAAATCAACGGCTCGACGAGCGGCCTACGGGATGCTTCGAAGAATTCCGTCGGCGAGTTTGCGTACACACCGTATGGCAACGGGTGGCTTTCGAGCGGACCAGATCCGGGGAACGCAACGGTCCGCTTGAGGAAAGGTTGGTCCAAATCGAGGCCGAATTGCCGCGCCTTCAGGCCGACCTGGATTATTTGAAAATCAACATGCTGTCAAGCGACGAAATTCTGTACGAGGCCCAAGACCTCTATGACCGATGGCCGAAGCTGGATGCCGAAGACCGTCGACAGATTGTTGGGAACATCACCGAGCAGATTGTTATTGGCAATGGCGAGCTGACCATCAACTTAACGTACTTGCCGGTATCTTCTAAATTGATGGCAGAATCCCAACAAAGTCAGTGCGTTTCGTGCGGTTTACTGCTATTTTCGCGGCTCCCTTTCGCTTGTTCGGGTAATTGACCCGAACAGGGTTATGGCTTACAGCCGCGCCGCGGATTGGCGGCTAAGCGCTAACTCGCGCTCCGGCAACACTTACTAATGGTGGGCGATACAGGACTCGAACCTGTGACCTCTTGCATGTCAAGCAAGCGCTCTAACCAGCTGAGCTAACCGCCCATTGGAGGGACGGTGATCGTATCAACGGGCGGTCGAGGGAGTCAACCGGCATTCGTCGCGCCGCTGGCACGCTACTACCGCGTTGGGGGTTTGGTGAGATGCTCGTAGAACGCGCGCGCGGTTGGTGATGGCCTTGGGATGGCGCCAATTTGAGGGTGACTCGGCCGGAGGTGTCTTCTTTGGTTACCGAGAAGCCTGCTCGTTCGAGAACCGAGTTCAGAGGGATGCGCTTCGCGCCCGCGGACCTAACGCACGAAAAAATCCGACGTATCGGCGCTTGCAATCTCGCTAGCGGTTCGCACGCGGTCCTCGACTCGATATCCCTGGTCCGTCGTCGCTAGTTGATAGATGCGCGCCAGCTCGGCCGGCGAACGAGGTTGGAATCGAAAGTTGCCGGGCCCTTAATACCTGGATAGGCTGCACTATGTATAATGATAGCTAGGCAGATTTCTTGAAAATTTGGGTAGAACCGAACGAAAGGACGGCACTATGTCGTTCCACCAAAACCACACCAGGTCGTTCCACCAGAACCGCACCAGTGCAATCGCGCTTGTATTGCTCGGGATGATCCCCGGGGGCTTGTGCCTCGCGGCGGACGTTTCCGATTTGAATCTCGGGATGACGCCCGACCCCGCCGAGGGCTATCGCATCATCCTCAATGAGC
This sequence comes from Candidatus Hydrogenedentales bacterium, assembly GCA_041744855.1. Lineage (GTDB taxonomy): Bacteria > Hydrogenedentota > Hydrogenedentia > Hydrogenedentales > JBGTJY01. The sequence continues at coordinate 2,433 of JBGTJY010000889.1, read as the reverse complement.
CGATGGCCGCGCCCGTGATGAAAGTGAGCGACATCGACGAGCTCTGGAAGGTGTGGGAACCCGAAGAACGCGCGAAGGCCGAAGCGGCCTCGGCGGAGGAACGCCACCGCATGACGTTTGACCGCTACGGCTGGCCTGAACGCCCGAATGATGACTCCCGACTTCCGCTCGGTTACACGGCCGATGGCAAGGGCAACTTGGTCACGAATTGTTTCGTGTGCCACGGCGGCCAACTCGCCGGCCAAGCGATGCCGGGCAAGGGCGATACGCTGGTCGACCTGACGACGATCGCGACCGACGTGCAGAAGTTGCGCACCTTGGAGAGCGGCGGCGATCCGTCAAAGATCACCGATCGCGTCGCGCCGTTCGACACGCCCTTGAGCATTCACAAAGGCACGACGAACGCCGTCATCTTCGCACCGGTATTCGCCGCGCTGCGGAATCCAAAATTGGCGGCCGCATACACCAAAGACCCCAGCCTACTCCACCACCACGACATGAACGCCCCGGCATGGTGGCTCTTCGCCAAGAAGGAAAAAATCTACTGCGACGCATTCGCGCCCAAGACGCCGCGCCAATTGATGCCGTTCGCAATGTCGCCAACGTTCTCCGACGAACAGTTCCACTCCTTCGAACCCAATTTCGTGCACATCAAGGCGTACATCGAGTCCTTGAAGCCGCCGAAATATCCGTACCCAATCGACGCGAAATTGGCGGCGGAGGGCAAGGTCGCATTTGAGCGCGTCTGCGCCGAATGCCACGGCACGTACGGCGAGAACGCGTCGTTCCCGAACAAGAGCATCGAGATGGACCGCATCGGCACAGACCCCGTGCGCTTCGGCGCGATCGCGAACGAGGGACGTCCGGCGGTGAACCAGGGATGGCTGCAATATCACGGCGAGCACCCGATCGACATCGAGTCGAAGGGGTACATCGCGCAGCCCTTGGACGGCATCTGGGCGACTGCCCCGTATTTCCACAACGGCTCCGTGCCGACGATTTACCACGTGTTCAACGTCGACGAGCGGCCCACAATCTGGAAGCGCGACGACCACGGATACGACGAAGAGCACGTCGGTCTGGCGATTCAAGAGGTCGATGCGGTTCCCAGCGATCTCCCAACGCGTCTACAGCGCGCCTACTACAACACGTCCGTAAGCGGCGCCTCGAATCAAGGACACACCTTCCCGGACGACGAATTGTCCAAGGAGGAGAAGGTGGCGGTCATGGAATACTTGAAGACGCTATAACGGCCCGACGTGTCGGAGTTCGAAAATCGTGCGGCAATTCACGGCGATTTATCTCAAAGTCGACGAGGGATACATCGGCTTCGTCGAAGATTTGCCCGGCGCAAACACGCAAGGCGAGACAATTGAAGAAACTCGCGCCAATCTTGAAGAGGCAATTGGACTGATTCTCGAAGCGAATCGAGAGATCCTTGAAAAGCGGCCACTTCAATGACGCTCGATCGCATCACCGTAGATCCCAACGTGTGCACCGGGAAACGTGCATTCGCGGACTACAGTTTCCCGTTTCTCGGCTGCTTGTTCTTCTAGCCGCGGGGGAGACGAAAAAGACTATCCTAGTCGCGTATCCCTATTTGGAAGCGGAGTACATCGACGAGGCCCTTCCGTACGCAGCCGCGCTGGCTGACGAGGAGTTCGTGAAATTCGCTCAGTAACGAGCATCGCCACGACCGATTTAGAGCACACAAAATAACGAGGGCGCGCCGCGATGCGAGCGGCGCGCCCTTTCTTCGTCTTCGGTTATTGCTTACGGCCTTCTGCGTTGGCGGCGGACTGCTATCAGTAACAGAGTGACAGCCAACACCGACATGCCGAGTGGCGATGTGACGGGCGTCTCTTCCGGATCGACGGCCGGCGCCGCAATGATTTCGATGAGGAACGGCTCCGAGGTTGGGAATGTGCCTTTACTTCCGTCGGTGACGATAAACCAATACACGCCGGCATCATCCGCGGTGATCGACAGAAACTCGAGCGAATTCCCGGTTTCATCGTCAATCGGGTCGCCATCCTTGAACCATACGAACGACACCGGCGCGATCAGCGTCGGAGGCGTTATCGCGCTGAGGACGACGTGTTCGCCCACAAAAGCGGTCGAGGGTCCGCCAATCGTGAATTCCGGACAGTTCAACACTTCCACGGTGCGCGTCCGCTCTATTGCGGGATTGCTCGCGGCATCCATGACGTTGTAGCGAACCGTATAAATACCCGGAACTGAAGTGTTGACGGGGTTCGTCACGACGATATTCGGGGTGATATTTCCGTCGACGTTGTCTGTCGCTGTAGCCCCTGCATCGACATAGGTCGATGCGCAACTTACCTGCACCGATGCTGGGCCCGTGCGGGTGATCACGGGCGGCGTCGCGTCTACAACCTCGACGGAGCGCGTGACTTCGATAGCCGGATTGCC
>JBGTJY010000888.1:0-14741 GCA_041744855.1 Candidatus Hydrogenedentales bacterium | reverse complement strand
CTCGAACACGCGCTCGAGCAGCCGCACCGCGCGCCCGCCCATCAAAGCCGCGCCGCACCCGAACACGAGCTTGCTACACATGAAATTCGTCCGACCGAGCTTGCGATAGCTCATGCGGTCCGGCCGCTCGTTGCGATGGATGAGGCCATCGTCCTCCACCGCGCCGGCTTTCGCGCCGGAGAGCAGCGCGGTCCCCGCGACGGCAGCCGCCGAAGTCTTCATGAAATCCCGGCGTTTTATTCCCTCGGACGATTGATTCGTATTCATGGCAGCGGCCTCCATAGTAAAAGTAGCACCCAGACAAAAAGGGTACGCCTCTGACGAATGTGGCGCAAGTTTGAAATTCGCCACGGATGAACACCGATACACACGAATATTCACGGCGCAGCGTAGCCGCAACCGAACCACGGGGGACACTGGGAACACGGCGAAATGATTCACCACAGATAAACGCCGATTGCCACGGATGAACACCGATGAACGCGGATGGGAATGATGGGAAGAATGGGGGGGTTTGGGATGGCGGGGTGGGGCGAGAGTTATCCTTCGCAGATTATTTTCAGCCCAAGGCGCTGCGCAAATTGTTCGCCGGCGCCTCGGGCCGCTCTCAGCGATTATGCGTTAGGAATCGCGCGCCAGGTTCCGCGGTGCCGGCCTACTTTCCAAAACAACATCAGATTGAAGAAATGCATCGCGCCTACTGCGAGCATCACGACTCCGACCTTGGTCGTCGTAAACTCCAACGCGGTAGCGAGAGTTTCCGGTTTCACTCCGTACTTTGTCCACAGGAACACGAACCCAAAATTGACAAGGTAGAATCCCACGACGAGCAGGTGGTTCACCGAGTCAGCGAGCTGATCGTCGCCGAACATCCGCACCAGGAAGATCCGTCCCCGGCTGTGTAGCGCGTACGCGACGTACACCGTCATTCCGAGACTGAGAACCAAATACGCCATTTGTGTCCATACGACTAACATAACAATCTCCTTTCGGTTTGGCGGCCGTTTCACCGCCAGTTCTATCGGTTAAGACGTTAATTTCTGAACAAACAGAAATTATTGGACATGATTCAATAGGTGTCGTATCGAAAGAAATTAGGCCGTCATCCCCAATGCCGCCCGGACTTTATCGCCCATCTGCGCGAGCCGCTTGAGCGCGACCCGCGGCAACGCGCGGACGCGCATGTACCAGTTCGACATGGACTCCATGAACTCCAGCATCTCGCCGACGCGTTCGTTTAGGTAGGCGTCCTGTTTGCCGGATTTCGCGGTGGCTGCTTTAAGTTCACGCAGCATGACCAGCGTCGGGTCGATTTCCCGTCGCTTCCGTTCGTCCAAGATGATCTGGAACATTTCCCACACGTCCTTGAGCGATTCGAAGTGGTCCCGCCGATCGCCCAGCACATGCACCACGCGGACGATGCCCCAGCCCTGCAACTCGCGCAGGCTCGTGCTCACATTCGAGCGCGCCACCGATAGCGTTTCAACGATTTCGTCGGCGTTGAGCGGTTTTGGCGAAATGTAGAGCAGGGCGTGAATCTGCGCCACGGTCCGGTTGATGCCCCACCGGGTCCCCATTTCTCCCCAGTGGAGGATGAACCGCGTTTCGTTCTCGCTGATCTTCATCGTAGTTCCTGTAATTTCTGTCTAAACAGAATATACAGGAACTTGCGCCCGCTGTCAAGAGGTTGCTTCGACGTGGTTTCAAACGGCGTAGCTACGCGTGAAAGTAGTGCAGCGTCACTTCCGGCGTGACCTCCTCAAACCCGACTTTCAGCGGCAGCCCCAAGCGCAATGCCTCCACTGGCACATCCTTCACCCGCGACACGAGCCGCACCCCCTCTTCGAGTTCGACGACCACCGAAGCGTACGGCAACTCCGCCTCAAATCCCGGATGCACCGCGCGGTGGATCACGGTCCAACTGAACAGCGTGCCCTTCCCCGATGACTTCTCCCAGGTCCACTCGAACGAGCCGCATGCGTTGCAACTTTCGCGCGGCATGTGACGCCACGCGCCGCAGCCGCCGCAGCGCTGAAATCGCAGCTCGTGCTGTTTGCAAAACTGGTAGAACTCGCCGTGGTGATGCTCGCCCCGCGGCAAGGGCTTGTGATATGTAGACCTATCTTGGGCGCTCACATTATCTCCTCAAAATTGCAACGCTGCCGTCGCCGAAGTCGCCCCAACCGGTGACGAGTCCAATCTCGCAATCGCGCACCTGCAACGCAGCTTCGTGACGCAACTGCCTCGTCGCCTCGGCGATGTGCGCCATGCCCCAGACGTGTGCTTCGGAGAGCAGCCCGCCGTGCGTATTCACCGGCAGCGCACCGCCGATTTGTATGCGGCCGTCTTGCACGAAGTGTCCCGCCTCGCCGCGCGCGCATAAGCCGAGCGCCTCGATCTGCAACAACACGATGTAGGTGAAGCAATCGTATATCTGCGCGAAGTCCAGGTCGCCCGGTTTCACGCCCGCCATTTCGAACGCGCGCGGCGCGGCGTAGCTCAGGCCAATCTTGAAAAACTCCGGCCGATTCGGAATGTCGTCGGCGGGATATGGATGCCCCTCCCCCACGCCCATGATGTAGACGGGATCGTGCGGCGAATCGCAGGCGCGTTCCGGGGACGTCAGGACCACCGCGCACGCGCCGTCCGTGTCGAGGCAGCAATCGAGCAGGCGAAACGGCGTCGCGACGTAGGGCGATTCGAGGTACTGCTCCATCGTAAGCGGCCGCCCGTGCATGTACGCGCGCGGATTGTGCTGCGCGTGCGCGCGGCAGGCGAGCGCCACTTCGCCCATTTGCGAATCCGTCACGCCGTACAGTTCCTTGTGACGCGTCGCGAACCACGCGTAGTACTGCATCGGCAACAACGCCCCAAACGGCGCGTAGTAATTCAGCACGGCCTCGGTCATCGCATTTTCCCGCGGCGTCGCCGGTGCATCCGGTCGCGCGCGCGTACTCACGCGAAATTGCGAGTAGCCGTTCCAACCGAATGGCACGAGGACGTTCTTCGCCACGCCGTGCGTAATTGCCATCGCCGCGCTCTGCAGCGAAGTCACCGCGCTCGCGCCGCCCATGTGAATAATCGCCGAGTAGCGCAGATCGCCGATGCCGAGATTCGCCGCGAGCGATTCCTGGTAGATGAAGTAGCCGGGCAATACGAAGCCGTCGATGTCCTTCGGCTCGAGTCCGGCGTCCGCAATCGCATTGCGCGACGCCTCCAACACCAGCCGCAACACCGTCTCGCCCGAGCCGCGCGTGTACGCGGACTCCCCCACGCCGGCGATGCAGGCTTTGTCCCTTAAGTTCATGCGGGATCCTGGGTGTGTTGGTGAAAGCCCGGACGCGCAGGAGCGCGTCCCTCCCGGAGAGAGCGATTCGGGAGGGACGCGGTCCTCCGCGTCCGGCGTCGGCGCGAATTCTCCGCCCCGTTTTACGCAAGGGGCGGATTATTCGTAATATGACGGCAACCGCGCAACTGACACCGAGGAGCAGCGCCATGATCCGAGACACCATCCACCGCTGGCACGCCTGGGTCGACTCGAAATCGCCCGATGGACTCGACGAACTCCTCGCGGACGACGTCACGTTTCACTCGCCGGTCGTGCACACGCCCCAGCGCGGCAGGGACCTCACGAAGATGTACCTCATCGGCGCGGGAATGGTCCTGGGCGCCGGCAACTTCCGGTACCTTCGCGAAGTTCTCGACGGCGACAACGCGATGCTCGAGTTCGCGGCGGAGATCGACGGCATTCACATCAACGGCGTCGACGTGATCCGCTGCAACGACCGAGGCGAGATTGTCGACTTCAAAGTGATGGTGCGCCCGCTCAAGGCCATCAATCTGCTGCATCAGAAAATGGGCGAGATGCTGCAAGCGCTGGCCGCGAAGTAGTGCGCGTCCGTCTCCACTCGTCATTCGTGCGCGGGCAGGAATCTCTCCCTCTACCCGACGCGTCGGATACCATCGGGAGATTCCTGCCTGCGCAGGAATGACGGACCGAAGCGACTCGCGCTCGGCAAAGCAAGGAACGAACCATGCGACTCATCGCCTTCCTCGTCATCGTCGCGCTACTCGCGTTCGTCGCCTCCGGACCTATCAAACGTTGGAGCGCGACTTTCTACGAAGTGCAGGGTCTCCCGGGCGAGAAATACGTCCTCGTTTTCCACCACGCCTGGGACGGCGAATATTGGACCGAGCCGTGGTTCCAGCGCGTCGAACGAACGGACGGCACGAAGGTCACGGTACCGCTCCGCGATGCCCGCATCGAGCGGATGCCTGAATTCGGCGGCACGATTTACGAGGTGATCGTCGAGCGCCTCGAGAATCAAGCCGTCAACCAGTACAACGTGTGGGTGGATGGAAAGAAGATTCGGAAGCGGATCATTCACAACGAGCGGGCGTCGTTTTGAGTGCGTTGCCGAATAGAAATTCGGCAACGAGGCTCGGGAGAGGAACCGCGACTACGTGCTCATTGGAGAGATTCCCGCCTGCGCGGGAATGACAGGTTCGGGCTCGCTCCCACCGCCACCTCGTTCCCGAATTTCCATTCGGGAACGCGCTTGCAGCTCGAAGCTCCGCTTCGAGGCTACTTGATCCGCGTCAACTTCCGGATCAAATTGTTCTGGTTGTCCGGAAAGTACAGATTGTCTTCGGCGTCGAACGTGATGATGTCCGGATTGCGAATCCGCGCCGCAGTCGCCGGGCCGCCGTCGCCCGTGCGGCCCCATTGGCCGGTGCCCGCAACCGTATGCATCGTGCCCGACGGCGTCACGACGCGCACGCGCAGGTTGATCTGATCGCCGATGTAAACGTAGCCCTTCGAATCGACGGCAACGCCGCACGGTTCGCCAATGTTCGACTCGAGCGCGGGCAAACCATCGCCGTTGAACTTAGGCTCGCCAGTCCCCGCGATGGTCGACATGATTCCATCCGTAGAAACCTTGCGGATGCGATGATTCTCAAAGTCCGCCATGTAGAGATTTCCTGCGTCGTCAATATCGATCGCGGAACCACCTGTCATCGTCGCCTCGAGGGCCGGCCCACCATCGCCGCTGAAACCGTCTTCGCCCGTCCCCGCGATAGTCGTTATGATCCCCATCTTATCGATTTTCCGAATGCGCTGATTCCCGCTATCCGCGATGAACAAATTGCCCGCCTTGTCCGCGACGAGATGATTCGACCACGCGATCATCGCCTCGGTCGCGGGTCCGCCGTCACCACCGAAGCCCCGCGTTCCGTTGCCCGCGATCACGCGCGCCATGCCGTCCGGCGTGACTTTGTAGATGACGCTCTGCCCGCGGCTCGCGACGTACAGATTGTCCTCGTGATCGACGGCGATACCATACGCGCGCGCGAGCGGTATGTCCTTCGCGGGTCCAGCGGGCGGCACGGTCTCCACGAGTTCACCCGTTCCCATGATCGTCGTCATGATCCCGTCGTGCGAGACTTTTCGAATGCGCGCGTTGTTGTGATCCGCGATGTAGAGGTTCCCCTTCGAATCGACGGCGACAGCCGTGGGATGACTAATCGAACATTCCGTCGCAAGCGCGTTGTCGTTGTCGAAGCGGGCCTTGCCGGTGCCCGCGACCGTGGTGATCGTGAACGACGGGATTTCTTGCGCGCCTATGGTTACTGCGCCGGCGGCGATGCAGAGGGTTAACGCGAGACGACCGATCATGGAGTTTCTCCTTCGAAACTACGACGCCGGAGAGACTGAATTGGTTTCGTGCGGGGTCAGTTGTCGATGTCGTCGGCCGGGGCCGAGGAGCCGACCGGCGATTTATAGCGATCCTCGCGCACACCGTACATCCGCGTCAGTTCCGCCTGCCGTTTGAGAATCGATTCCGGCAAATTCTTCGTGCGATGCGCGACGAACCTTGCCGGCGCCCCCGCCCAAATCTCCCCGTCGCCTATCGGTTTGCGCGATGTGACAATGCTGCCGTGCCCAATCACGGCGTCGTTTCCAATCACCACGCCCGGTCCGATGTACACATGGCTCCCGATCAGACACCCCGCGCCGATGATGATCGGTTCCGCCTCATGCGGCGTGTAGCGCCAATGATCGAGCGTGCCGTAAACCATATGATTCGTATCGCGAATGACGGTGTTCTCGGCAATCCCGGTGTAGGTCCCGATCTGGATCAGTTTCGTTGCTTCCAAGATTACGTTGTAACTCGCGCCCGACCGATCGGCGAATATGATCTTGCCCTCGTTGGTCGTGCGGAGGATGACGTTGTTCCGAAATCGGCAGTGATCGCCGACCTCGACGTGGCCGCGCACTTCCATGTACGCGCCCTCGAAGCGAAACTTCTTCCCCCGCTTCGCAAACTGCCGGCCGTAGTACCAGTTCCGATATGCCCGCGTAATCGCGCTCACTTGATTCCCCGCGTCTGCCCGTGATCGGTCTCGAATTTCCCGTCCCGCCATTCCTGCCCAGCGCCGGCATTCCTGCCCGACCGGCATTCCTGCCCCAACCGTCATTCCTGCGAAGGCAGGAATCTCTCCGCTGACGCTCGAGCCGCGAATTCAGTCGAGAGATTCCTGCCTTCGCAGGAATGACAGTGAGCACAGGAGAGAATAGCACAACCCCGAAAATCCGCGTAGAATCCGCGTTTTCTCCACGCACTCCCCAAGGACCCACCCATCATGATCGAACAACCAACCGAACGCACGAAACAATTCGCCAGCGACAACTGGTCCGGCATCTGCCCCGAAGCGCTCGACGCGCTCATCGCCGCCAACGCCGGTCATGTGCACGCGTATGGCGACGATGCCTACACCGAAAAGGCCTGCGCGCTCATCCGCGATTATTTCGAGACCGACTGCGAAATCTTTTTCACGTTCAATGGCACCGCGGCGAATTCGCTTGCGCTGTCATCGCTCTGCACGAGCTACCACAGCATCATCTGCCACGAACTTGCCCACATCGAAACTGACGAATGCGGCGCACCCGAGTTTTTTTCGAACGGCACCAAAGTCCTGCTCGTCCCCGGCGCAAACGGCAAGATCGATCTCGACGCCGTGCGTCACACCATCGAACGCCGCACCGATATTCACTACCCGAAACCGCGCGTACTATCGCTCACGCAGCCCACCGAAGTCGGCACGGTCTACACGTGCGAAGAAGTCGCCGCCGCAACGGAACTTGCCCGCCGCTACAACCTGCGCGTGCACATGGACGGCGCGCGATTCGCCAACGCGCTCGCGACACTTCAATGCGCGCCGAAGGCCATCACGTGGCAAGCAGGCGTCGATGTGCTTTGTTTCGGCGGCTCCAAAAACGGTTTGCCGATGGGCGAGGCGGTCATCTTTTTCGATCGCGCGCTCGCGCACGAATTCGATTACCGCTGCAAACAATCCGGACAACTCGCATCGAAAATGCGCTTCCTCTCCGCGCCGTGGATCGGCATGCTCGAATCGGGCGCGCTCCTCCGCCACGCGGCCCACGCCAACGCGATGGCCGCCCGCCTCGAACAACGCCTTCGCGAAATTCCCGGGCTCGCGATCCAACACCCTCGTCAGGCCAACTCCGTCTTCGTGAGCGTGCCCACCGACACGGCCAAGGCGCTCCAAGAAAAAGGCTGGCGCTTTTACCAGTTCATCGGGGGCGGCGGCATTCGGCTGATGTGTTCGTGGGATACGACGGAGGCGGATGTAGATGCTCTCACCCTGGACATCGAAACGGCTATCGGGGCGCGTCCCGAATGATAGGCAGCCAGAACACGCGTTCCTGCGAAACTACGACTTTAAACGTCGTCGCTCAAGCCAATGCCCGAACGACGCGCTGCTCTCGGAGGATTTCCGTCCCGCCAGAATCCCCTCGACACCGATATCTTCATCCAGGTCGGGCCAATGGATACCATAGCCCGCGCCGCTGATCTCGAAGTTTTGCCGTTCGGCTGCTGTTCCATGTGCGAGCCGAGGATACCAGCCAATGGGCATAGCGATGCTGCGTCCGTCCTCAAGGTCAACGGAAAACGTGTCCTCCGTGACGTTGACGCCGACAATTCTAACGAGCGCCGTTCTGGTCACCGCAGAACTCATCCCATACCTCTCTCAATCGTTCCACGTGATTCTGGAAAACGCGTTCGATGTCTCGGAGTTCGCTCCGTTTGAATCCGAAGTTCGCTTCCAATGCGACGTTCGGATCGAGCCAGAATTTAGCGCTCTTGTTCTCTCTATCAACATGCATATGCCGCGCCTCGGCGCAATCATATAGGTAAAAGATATAACCGATATGGACCGACCCGTAGCGCCGTAGGCATCCTTCATCATACCTCGCCGTGAATCTTCGTCTTAACGTTCTTCCGCAAACACCTACTGGGCGACGCGACCGAATTCCCGCCAGCGCTCATCCGCGACGCGAAAGAGGTAACATTGACGGTGTACTAAGATTCCGGGAGGGACGCGCTCCCGCGCGTCCGGGGCCGCGGCGACGCTGACGATCGCCGAGAAAACATCGAAGGAACTGTTCATGTCCAATCTCAAAGAAATCTGGCGCTACCCGGTCAAAAGCATGGCCGGCGAGCGATTGAAGGAAAGCGCGATCGGCGAGCGAGGCCTCACCGGTGATAGGGCCTGGGTGATTCGTGATGAGGAATCCGCCGCCATCTGCGGGGCGAAGAAAATCGGCGGATTGATGAAACTCGCCGCCGCGTACACGGAGCCCCCGACCCCCAACGGCTCCAGCGCGGCATCGATACGATTCGAGGACGGCTCGGCAGTAAGCACGGTCGACAACGATGTCCACGAGCGCCTCAGTGCGGCGCTCGGGCATACCGTCACGCTGTGGCCGCTTGTTCCCCCGAGTCAGAAGGAACACTACAAACGGGAAATCGCCCTTGGAAAAATGACGGAAGCGCAAGTCCGCGCGCTATTCGCCCGCGACGAAGGCGACCCGTTGCCCAGTATGCAAGGCATCCCCCCGGAACTCGACGAATACGAATCGCCCATCGGAACTTACTTCGACGCGTTCCCCCTGCTATTGATGACTACACGCTCGCTCGAAACGATGCAACAGCGCGCACCGAAGTCCCGATTCGACGTGCGCCGGTTTCGACCGAACCTCTTAATCGACGGGGTCGACTCGGATGGCGAGTTCCCAGAATTGGCATGGAGCGGCAAACGCGCCGCGATCGGCGATGTCGTCTTGCAGCTCACCATGCGCTGTCCGCGCTGCGTCATGGTCACGCGCGAATTCCAAGACCTCGAACGCGACCCAAACGTCATGCGCGAACTAGTTCGAGGGACGCAGGGCGACATGGGCATCGGCGCAACCGTGGAGCGTCCGGGCGTCGTTCGTGAAGGAGATCGCTTCAAGCTTCTCGACTAGGCGCCTTTCCCCAAAATTACATCTAGGCGGAGCCCAGGCTCGCAATCGCTGCCTGCGCATTGCTAAGGCCTTGGCGGATTCCTTCCATCGGGTCTTCCGGATTTAGTTCGTACTCCACGGAACACGCGCCGTCGAATTGTTGCGCGGCTAATTCTTTGAATAGCCCGGGCATATCCAATTTCCCGTCGCCGGCGATTACTTCTTCCGACTCGCTGACGAAGTCCTTGACGTGTATGCCGTAGACCCGGCCTTTCAGGAGTCGGATCGCCTCGATTGGGTCGACATCCGCGCGCAGAAAGTGGCCCGTGTCCGCGCACAGACCGATGCGCTTGTTGTGATCCTTGACTGCGGCGAGAATCACTTCGGGCTTGCCCCAATGATGTTTGGGGCCGTGATTGTGAATCGCGATGGGAATCTCGTACTCCTCCACGAGTTTGTCGAGCATATCGAAACTGTTCTCGGACGGATCAGCGGAAATCGCGCGCAGGCCGAGCGCTTTTGCGAACTCGAATACCTTCCGGGCCGCGGCTTCATCGTTGGTGAACCCGACCACGCCGTATGCGTCCGGCGTGATGCCCTTGTCAGCCATGAGTTTCTTCGCGTCAGCCAGTTCGGCGCTCGATACTTTGTTGTGATCGAGATGTCCCGGGTACAGTTCGACGTGTTTCAATCCTAGCTCGGCGATTTTGTCGAGCGCCTCCGCGAAGGTGAAATTGCGCAGGCTGTAGCTTTGCAGGCCCATCCGGAAACTGCCATATGGTTCCGCGCCAAGAGCGGACCGAGACATGCCGAATACCCCGAGGCCCAGTGCCGAATAGCAGAGAGTCGATTTCAGGAAACGGCGTCGTGAGTGTGAAGTGGACATAGGGCTCCAATCTGTGGTTGTGCGCCAAGTTTTCGTTGGGAACGAGATTCTTCGCTAGCGCTCAGAATGACTGAGAACGAAATTCCGCGATAGATTCTAGCCTAATCAGCCGTGGCGCGCGATTCCAATTCGTGCCAACGTGCATACAAAGCGTCCAACTCCTGCTTCGACGCGGTCAACGATTCCAAGGTTCCATTCACGCGTTCGTGCGGCTGCTCGAAAAATCCGGGCGCGGAGAAGGACTCTTCCATCGCCGCGATCGCCGCTTCGCGCGCTTCGATCGCGTTTTGCATGCTCGCGAGCTCCTGTTGTTCTTTGTAACTGAGCCGGGGGCGCCGGGGAGTATCCGGACTCGGCCGCGATTGCGGTAGAGCGCGTCCCTCCCGGGGAACTGAGATCGACGTGCGTCCTTCTTTCTTCCGTCGTTCGCGGAACACTAAGTAGTCGTCATAGTTCCCCGCGGTGAATCCGAGTTTGCCGTCGGCCTCGAAGGCGATGACATGCGTGCACACGCGGTTGAGGAAATAGCGATCGTGACTGACGACCAGCGCGCAGCCGTCGAATTCGACGACGGCTTCTTCCAGCACGCGCAACGTTGCGAGGTCGAGGTCGTTGGTCGGCTCGTCGAGGACGAGTACGTTCCCGCCGCGCAGGAGTTTTCGCGCGAGCTGGATACGGTTGCGCTCGCCGCCGGAGAGGTTGCGCATGGGCATCCGCACGCTGTCGCGGTCGAAGAGGAACCCTTCTAGATATGCTGGCACGAACACGCGCCGCCCGTTCACGTCCCATTGCGTGGCGCCGTTCGAGACGAATCCCAGGATGGACTGTTCTGGGTCGATTTCCGCTTGCGCCTGGTCGACGTACAGGAACTGCGTCAAGTCGCCGCGGAAAATTGTGCCGCTGCTCGAGACGAGTTCGCGTGCCAAAGGAGATTCTTCGCTTCGCTCAGAATGACTGTTAGGCGCGCGGTCTTTCTCCGGCCGGGATTCTTCGCTTCGCTCAGAATGACTGAGGCTATCGGCGAGGCGGCCCATCAGCGCGTTGAGCAGTGTCGTTTTGCCGCAGCCGTTCGGTCCGACAATCCCAATTCGCATGCCCTTTTGAAAAATGAGGGAAAAGTCCTTGACCAGAACCCGGTCGCCGTAACTTAGAGTGAGGTCGCTCACTTCGAGTATTCGTTTGCCCAAGCGCGGCGGCTGCGGAATGAGAAAACTCAGTTCCTTTTCTGGCGCGACGATGGACGCCTGCTCGATCTCGGCGACGCGTTGGATGCGGGCCTTCTGTTTGGTCGCGCGCGCCTTCGGGCCTCGGCGTAGCCATTCCATCTCCTTCATGAGTAGGCGCTGTTTCGATTCCGCAGTCCGTATCGCGACGTCTTTCACGCGCAGTTTGTAATCGAGGAATTGTTCGTAGTTGCCGGGAAAGCTGTAGAGATACTGCCCTTCTATTTCGACGATTCGCGTAACGACCAAATCCAGGAAGTACCGATCGTGGGTGATCAGCACGAGACTCCCGCGATACGACGCGAGATAGCGCTCGACCCACGCCGCGCTCTCCGTGTCGATGTGGTTCGTCGGCTCGTCGAGCAGCAACACATCGGGCCGCGGAAGGATCACCGCCGCGATTGCCAGCCGCCGCAATTCCCCGCCGGAGAGCGTCGCCACGCGGCGATCGAACGCGGCAAGCCCCAGCGCGATTGCCACGCGCTTCTTTTCCTCTTCGATGCGCCACGCGCCCGCAAGTTCGAGCGCGTGATGAAGCTCCGCGTAACGATTCTCGCCTCGCCGATCTCCTCGCCCCATTGCCGCGGACAACGCGTCGTGCTCGCGGATAAGCCCGTGCAACTCGGCGCAGGCATCGTCGAGCACTTCGCCGACGGTCGCCTCGCGATCGCCACGGAATTCCTGGTGCAAGTACCCGACGCGCAGACCCCGCTGGCGCGTCACCTCTCCCCTATCCGCCGTTTCCTCCCCGGCGAGAATGCGAATCAGCGTGGATTTCCCCGCGCCGTTCCGTCCGATAAGGCCAAGGCGCTCGCCGTCGTGTAGCGACACCGATACGTCAGCCAGCACGGGCTGACCGCCGAAGGATTTCGAAATGGACTGCGCGGCAAGGATTACGTCGTTCACGGGGGACATGCGGGGGATCAACCTCGGACGGGGGCAAGTTGCGGCGGGGATCATACTAATTTCACCGGGAGGGACGCGGTCCCGCGCGCGGCCCCCCTCGTCCGGTCTCGCAGAAGCGCCAGCCTCTCCACTCCGCCGCTCATTCGCGAGCAACAAATCGCGTGGAACAAGACTTGCGGAACTTTCAGACAAAAAATCGCATAATAAGTTAAGTCAGGTATTGACGAACCCTGAGCTATTTGCTACCATCCGCGCCGCTTGCTCTGCGCCGAGCAAAGCTAGCGGGGAAAGTTCGCTTCGTCCGAAGCGTCTGGGGTCGCCAAAATCCTGTGTCGTTTATAGGCAGAATTGTCCATTTGTTACTCAGGAAAAACAGGGTTACACAGTCAAAGCAGCGTTTTACACAGTCAAATCAGCGTTTAGGCACTACACATTGGAGGGGGTTCAAGTGATTTCGCAATTCGTTCGTACAGTGAGTCTCGTTTTGGCGATTACCGCCGTGGTCGCATTGACCGGTTGCAAGGGCAAAAAAGACCAGCCGATGATCAATAGTGACCTCGGCTCGGATTCCAGTAGGAGCGGAGCAGAAGGGCGAGGCGGCGACGGCCTGCCCGATCTCGACGCCGAGAACATCCTGTTTAGCCCGGATAGCGGCTTGCAGATCGTCTACTTCGACTACAACAGCTTTGACCTGCGCCCCGACGCGCTGTCCACGTTGCGCAACAACGCGGAAAAGCTTAAGCAGTACCCGAACGCGATCATCCAGATCGAGGGCCATTGCGACGAACGCGGCACCCAGGAATACAACCTGGCGCTCGGCGAAAAGCGCGCGCTCGCCGTCCGGTCGCATCTGATGAACCTCGGCATTTCCGGCAACCGAATGATCACCATTAGTTACGGCGAGGAAGACCCAGCCATGATGGGAAGCGACGAGGGCGCGTGGTCGAGAAATCGGCGCGCGGAATTCAATCGCGCAATGTAAGACCTACGAAGGCAATGCTACGAAGGCAATAAAGACCGCCGATTCGGCTCGAGGAAGGCACCATGGCGAGATACGCGCAGACGATAGCACCAGCGTTGACTTTATTGGCGGCGCTCGCCGGGTGCTCGTCCTCGAGTGGCGGTGGCAATCAACTCGAAAACACGGTCTACGCCACGCACCGGCTCGTGCAAAATCTTGACCGCAATCTGGCGTCGACTGTAACGCAGCTGAACGAGACGGCGGCCGAATTGGTCGCGCGTGTCGATTCCGCTGATCAGGCGTCGCGCCAATTGCTGAGCATCGTGCAGGAGAACCAAGTCAAGCTGGAAAATCTCCAACGCCGCTTGGATGAGCTGACGGTCACGCTATATCGCCATCTCAATTTGACGCCCCCGAGCAGCGGCGTCACGGTGCAGCCTCCGATCTCCTCATCGCCCTCCGGTTTCGATAGCGGCACCGTGATCGTCGAGCCGCCGACAACGACGGTCTTGCCGCCACTGACGACGCCTCGCGCGGAAATCGAGCACATGCCCGTTGCGGAGACGATTGCATCGGGCAGCGCCGGCGACGCGGACACGTACTATCTCCGCGCGCGCGACCTCTACAACAGCGAGCAGTACGACCAGGCGCTCGAACAGTTCGATTCGTACTTGCGCCTATTCCCGGATTCGGCAAACTCGGGCAACGCGCAGTATTGGAAGGCCCACAGCTATTTCAAGCTGAATCGATTCGATCGCGCGATCGAAGAATTCAATCGCCTCGAATCGCAATATCCCTCGAGTGACAAGATTCCGATCGCGCTGCACAACGAGGCCGTCGCCTACTCCCGCCTGAACCAACGGGACAACGCGATAGCGACATTCGAGCGTCTCGTGCGCGACTACCCGAACGACGTCGTCGCCGATATGGCCCGCGAGAATTTGCGGCAGCTTCAGGAAAACCCGTAGGCCGGTCGCGAAATCCTGGCGAGTCCGTGTGCGAAACGATGTCAGACGCTGATCCGTTTCATCGTCGAGTCGCGCTCGGCTGGACTTCTCTCGTATGAAGTATTTCCTGGGACTCGATGTCGGCGGTACCAAGACCTACTGCCTCATCGCTGACGAAACCGGCCGCGCGGTGGGCTTCGGAAAATCGGGTACGGGCAGCTACGAGTATCACGGCATGGAGGCGGCCGCGCGCGAAAACCGGGCTGCTGTCCAGGCCGCCCTCTCGGACGCCCGAATTGACCAATCGCAAGTTGCGCAGATTGGTATGGGGGTCGCCGGGGCGGACATCCCCGAAGACTTCACTATGCTCGAGGCTGATCTGTATGCCCCGCTCTTCGGCGACATCCCTCGAGTATTCAAGAATGATTCGTTTGGAGCACTGCGAGGGGGCACCCGCAACGGCGTTGGCGTTGTCGTAAGCTGCGGCACGGGATGTACTTGCGCGGGG
>JBGTJY010000887.1:0-4188 GCA_041744855.1 Candidatus Hydrogenedentales bacterium | reverse complement strand
CTCTACCAACTGAGCTACCCGTTCAGGAAACAGGCGGGATAATGCGCTTGAGGTTTCGCACCCGAAAATGTGGGGCGAATGCGCCTTGTGCAGCGCCAAAAGTGTACCGCGATTATGCGCAGTGCTGCAAATGCCAGCCGTAGTTTCATGCGGATAACCGCGGTTGCATGGTACTATTTCGCGTTTATCGGGAGGCGAAACTTGTCGAGAGACCCTTTGACCCGCACGGTGCTCGCGGCTTTGCGCGAGGATGTTGGGCCGCGCGACATCACGACTGAATTGACCGTCGCCCCTGACGTGCGCTGCAGGGCCAAAGTTGTCGCGAAGCAGAAGGGCGTACTCAGCGGCGTCGATGTCTTTCGGCGCGTCTTCGAGGTGCTGGATGCCGAACTCGCGGATTGGAAGGCGCTGGACAACGGGGCACGTTTTGTCCCTGGCGACGAAATTGCTCGCTTTTCGGGCCGCGCGCGACAGGTCCTGGCGGGCGAACGCACGGCGCTCAATTTTATGCAACGGCTTTCAGGTGTTGCCACATTGGCCCGCGCATTCGTCGACGCGGTGGAAAACTTACCTGTGCGCATCTGTGACACGCGCAAAACTACGCCGGGGTTACGCGCGCTCGAGAAGGCGGCCGTCGTCCATGGCGGTGCGCACAACCATCGCCAGGCGCTGTACGACGGCGTACTCATCAAGGAGAATCATATCGCGGCGGCAGGTGGACTCGAATCAGCGATCGCGAAGGCTCGCGCCGGTGTCCATCACCTGATGAAAGTCGAAGTCGAAGTGCAAACGCTGGCGGAAGTGGATCGCGCGATCGGCGCGGGCGCCGACGTGATCCTGCTCGACAATATGGACGTGGAGACGATGCGCAAGGCGGTCCAACGTGCCAAAGGCACGGCCGTGCTGTTCGAAGCGAGCGGCAACGTGCGTCTCGATACGGTGCGCGCAATCGCGGAAACGGGCGTCCATATCATCTCGGCCGGAGCGATGACCCATTCCGCCCCTGCCGCCGATTTGTCATTACTGTTCGAACTGTAACCGTTGCCGGCAAAGAATCGTCTTTGATCGCAAGGAAACCGTTTTCTTTATCGCGAATTCGGATTCGCGCTATGCTTGCATCGAACGGAGAACGAGCGTGGAGAGCATTCGATGCTGCTAGTTATGGACGTGGGCAACTCGCACACGGTCATCGGGTTGTACGATCAAGGCGTGCTGCGGGGCCACTGGCGCATCGTCACCGGAAATTATCGGACCGCGGACGAACTGCGCGTCATGCTGACGATGCTGCTGCAACAAGATCGCATCACACCCACGTCCGTCACCGGTTGTTGCGTGTCGAGCGTGGTGCCGCAGCTCAATACCGCAATCGCGCAAATGTGCACCGAAGGCCTGCGCGTCACTCCGCTCATGGTGGAACCCGGTATCAAGACCGGCCTCAAATTGCAGACGGAAAACCCGAAGGAAGTCGGCGCGGACCGCATCGTCAACGCTGTCGCCGCATTGGAAGAGCATGAAGGCCCGATGATCATCATCGATTTCGGCACGGCGACGACATTCGACTACATCACGGAAAACGCGGAGTACAAAGGCGGCATCATTGTGCCCGGCGTGCAAGTTTCGGCGGATGCGTTGTTCGAGCGCTGCGCGAAGTTGCCCCGCGTGGAAATCGCGGTGCCGGAAAGCGTCATCGGACGCAACACCGTGAACAGCATACGTTCGGGCTTGACCTACGGATATGCCGACATGGTCTCGGGCCTCGTGCGCCGCATGAGCCAGCAAATGGAAACGCGCCCCAAAGTGATCGCGACCGGCGGACTCGCGGAGGTGATGGCGACGGTTACCGATTGTTTCGACGTCGTCGATCCGTTACTCGCGCTGAAAGGCCTCGCGGAAATTTATCGGAAGAACGAAAAGGTGCCCGTGTGATTCGCGGGGCGACCATGGTAATGCTGTTTGCGCTGACCGCGGGCGGCGCGGGGCCGCAGGAAAACGCGGCGCAGCCACCATCGAGTGGAATCAAGAACGAAGTCAAGGGACTGGAACTTTTCATGCACGAGTACTCGCCCACGCAGGAAGCACGGAGACCGACCGTTTCCGTGCGCGCCGAGCGTGGCACCCGGGAACAGGACGGGTCGGTGTGGACGCTGGAAGGTACGCGCGCCATTTTCTTCGACAAGGATGGCGAGACGATGACGATCACGGCGGCGCACGGCGTCTTCGATGAGGCCAAACAGGTCGCCCGCCTAACGGGCGGCGCGCACGCCGAGGCCGGGGAAATGGCCTTCGACGTCGACGATGTCGAATGGAACAACGAATCCGGCGAAGCGATTACGCATGGTCCCGCGAAAGTGAAATTCGGCCGGTCTATTTTGCAGACGACCGGCCTCGTCGTGCGTCCCAAGGATCAGTCGTTTCTTTGCCAGAACATGCGAGGCCGCATCGTCTTCGCGGAGGAGTTGCCGTGAAATACGCAGTCGCAGCCGCGCTTCTATTGGCCGTAGCCATCGATGCCGCCTCGCAAGCCAACTTGGAGGACGCGGGTTACCGCGAGCTCGCGGTGATTAGCTCAGGCGAGACTCGGGCCAATTTCGGAACCGGCCAGATCGAGTACATCACCGAGGCCGACATGGTCCTGATCGCGGAGGACGAAGCTGAGAATCTGCCGATCAAAGCAGGCCGCGTCGATTTTCAATATGCGGATGAAGAGAGCACCGTGCCCACGCGAATCCGCCTGGCCGGAAACGTCCGCATCGAACATCCTGAAGGGAACATCACGGCGGAGCACGTCGATATGAATTTCGAAACGAGCCAAGCGAAATTCACGGGTAATCCCGCGGTCTACAATGAGCGTTTCCCCGAAGGTTTCTTCGGCGATGAGATCCTGCTCAATCTCGAAGACGAAACGGTCAATGTGAAAAATGGCCGCGCCAAAGTCGTGCGATTGACCTCGCCCGATCCGGCGAAACGTCTCGAGTTGACCGAAGCGGCCGTGACCGACTGGCCGGGATTTCTGACGGCGTTGAGGGCGCAAGCCAGTTCAACGGAGCCAAGCCCCGGCCTGCATGTTGCAAGCAGGCTCGACCCCGTCGTGCGCAATGCCATGAAATCGAGCGACATCGAAACGTTGCTGCTGCAACAACGCGGCATCGTGAAATTGCTCAACGGCATCCTCGCAGAACCAACCTTCTACGACGCGGAGGCTTGGTCGAAATTCACCGTGAGCAGTGAAATAACCGATCAGCTGAACACGCCAATCGACCAACTCGACAAAGCGACGCTCGTCTGGGCCAATCGCATGCTGTTGCACACGGCTTTCAGCGAATTCGTCGCCGCGCCCCCGCCGTTGACGCCTTGAGCCTCGTGTCCGATCACCGCGCGATACGCGAGCAACTCGTCGAGCCGCCCAATCGCGCATCGGCGCTGTTGCACACCGATCGACTCGTCAAGCAATTCAAGCGGCGCACGGTCGTCCGCGAGGTCTCCGTCGGCATCGCGGCGGGCGAAGTGGTGGGCCTGCTCGGACAAAACGGCGCGGGCAAGACGACTACCTTCAACATGATCGTCGGCCTCTTGCGGCCAACCTCCGGGCGCGTGGTGTTCGACGCGCGCGATGTCACCAAGCTGCCCATGTACAAACGCGCGCGAACCGGCATGGCCTATCTACCGCAGGAGCCATCGGTCTTTCGCAATCTGACCGCGCGGCAGAATATCGTCGCCGTGCTCGAGCATCTCGATGTGCCCAGACGCGAACGCGCGGGCCGCGCCGACAAACTGCTCGAAGAACTCGCCATCACGCACGTGGCCAACGCACGCGCGTATACGCTCTCCGGCGGAGAACGCCGCCGCGTGGAAATCGCGCGCGCCCTCGCCGCCGAGCCAAAGGTGTTCTTGCTCGACGAACCCTTCGCCGGCATCGACCCGATCGCCATCGCGGATTTGCAGGAGACGATCGCCGAGCTGCGCAACCGCGGCATCGGCGTGCTCATCACCGATCACAACGTGCGCGAAACGCTAGCCATCGTCGATCGCGCCTACATCATCAGCGACGGACAAATCACCGTGTCCGGCACGCCCAAAGAAATCGCCGAGGACCCAATCGCGCGCGAGACCTATCTCGGCGAACGATTCCGAATGGATTTCAGCGACACCCCCGCGCCACCCAAGAATCCACCGCCAAAAAAGTCCCGG
>JBGTJY010000886.1:0-4063 GCA_041744855.1 Candidatus Hydrogenedentales bacterium | reverse complement strand
GCGCCTTCAAGCATTGCGCGCAGCCGTGGGAATCTCGACTTTTTCAACAGCCCCACTGCCTGCGGGGACGACAGTTGGTGGTAGTCCGCGGAGTATTTTCGTAGCAGAACGAGCAAGAGAACGATGCGGCCGTGGGCCGAGGGGGACGATGAGCGCGGCGCGTCAGCAGCCTGGTGGAATTCGGGGACGGGGCAGCTCGCATAACCCCCGGAACCGATTCGAGCGCGCGGAGTACGATTTCGCCGGGGAGGAGTGTGATCCGCTCGATGACGACGAGGTCCCACGTCGGCCGGACACGCAGTTTCTGCCGGACGCGAGCCGCAGTATCATCGCGCGGAACGACAGCCCGGACGTTGGTTTTGACGTCAGCATCAATCCGTACCGCGGATGCGAGCATGGTTGCGCGTATTGTTACGCGCGGCCCACGCATGAGTACCTGGGTTTTTCCGCGGGGCTGGATTTCGAAACGCGGATCATGGTGAAGCACGACGCTCCGGCGCTTCTGCGCGAGGCGCTGAAATCGTCGAAGTGGTCGCCTTCGCCTATCGGCATGAGCGGCGTGACGGACTGCTATCAGCCGATCGAGCGCAAGCTCCGGCTTTCGCGCAGGTGTCTCGAAGTCATGGCCGAGTTTCGGCAGCCGGTCATCGTGAATACGAAGAATCGGCTGGTCACGCGGGACATCGATGTGCTTCAGGAACTGGCGAAATACAACGCGGTGGCGGTGTTCGTCTCGATCACCACGCTCGATCTTGAATTGAACCGCGCGATGGAACCGCGGACGTCGAGTCCGAAGCAACGGCTGGAAGCTATCCGCCAGCTATCCGCCGCGGGGATTCAAACGGGGACACTGGTTGCGCCGATCGTCCCTGGATTGACGGATATGGAAACGCCGAAAATACTCGAGGCGGCGGCCGATGCCGGGGCGCGCTTTTCCGGATATGTCGCGCTGCGGCTACCGCTGGCGGTCGCGCCGCTCTTTGAACGATTTCTGGAAGAACATGCGCCGGGTAAGAAGGACCGCGTTCTGAATCGAATCCGCGCGATGCGGGGCGGGGCGCTTTACCAATCCGGTTTTGGAAACCGGATGCGCGGGGACGGGGTGTTCGCGGATCAGATTGAGGCGATGTTTAGGATCGCGAAGCGTAAAGTGGGGATGACGGGGAAACCGGTTTTGTCGGGCGATTCGTTTCGACGGCCGGTGGAATTGGGCGATCAGTTGGGGTTGATCTAATGGCTGCGGACACTGAGGGGTGGGATGATGGGAGTTATGGGAAGGATGGGAATTATGAGGAGGCGAGGCCGAGGGGTTGGTGTGATTTGGACAGGATGGACTAAGTGGACTTTGTGGACGGGGTGGACTTG
Source organism: Candidatus Hydrogenedentales bacterium (assembly GCA_041744855.1). Lineage (GTDB taxonomy): Bacteria > Hydrogenedentota > Hydrogenedentia > Hydrogenedentales > JBGTJY01. The sequence goes on along the minus strand of JBGTJY010000886.1, from coordinate 2,698 downwards.
ATGGCGGCGTATGTCTTTAGAAAGTCGTGGGAGTAAACGAGCCTCATGACCGACGTCGGCTACTTCTTCTTTCCGGACTCTATTTGCCGATGAAGGTCTTCGATAAGTTCTTTCGCGTTCTTGAACGGACCGCGACCTTTTCCGGCCTTAATCTCTTTATAGGCCCGCCGTATGGCGGCGCGGGTCTTGGTATCGATCGGTTCGTCAGTTTCGGGGAATTCGTCGACGAGGTTTTTGCGCTTGGTGTTCATACGATTTCAAGGCTACATCCAATCTCTCATCTTGTCAACGCGTCGCTCGGACGATCCTTCCGCGAAAGGGCTTGGTTGTTTCCAACCAAACGCCGTAATAGACTTCTTGCTTGTTCGTTTGTGCGACGCTTGGGTTCATTGTTCATCCGGCGTGCGCATTTTCGTAGGGCTTGTAGGAGATTTCGCGCGGCCACCTTTCAACTACGATTACGAGTTGTCATGAAGGATTGGCCTTCTTCCTGAAAGAATGAAAATGCGTTGTAAGCCGTTTTTTCGATTACGATTACGATTACGAAGCACGAGCACGAGGGTGCGCGCCAGGGTCGTGTTTTCGTAGCCGCACGTCGAGAATTGCATGTGATTCGCGGGACACTACACTAGGGGACATTCATGCCACGCAAAGAACCTACTACCCGAACCATTCCTGCCAAGCCGACGCAATCTAAAAACGGCAAGGAGCCGAACCGGCCTTATTCGCGCGCGGTGACGGAGAGTATCGAGCGCGCGCCGAGCCGGGCGATGTTGCACGCGGTCGGGTTCACGGACCGGGATCTGAAGCGGACGATGATCGGGGTGGCGTCGACGTGGAGCATGGTGACGCCGTGCAACATGCACATCAACGAGCTGGCAGCGGAGGTGGTTGGCTCGATTGATAAGGCGGGGGGCAAGGCGGTCGAATTCAACACGATCACGATTTCGGACGGCATCTCGATGGGCACCGAGGGCATGAAGTACAGCCTGGTGTCGCGCGAAGTAATCGCGGACTCGATCGAGACGGTCGCGGGTTGCGCGTCGTTTGACGGGGTTGTGGCGATCGGCGGTTGCGACAAGAATATGCCCGGGTGCTTGATGGCCCTCGCGCGGCTGAATCGACCCTCGTTGTTTGTTTATGGCGGGACGATTTTGCCGGGGCGGCATCGCGGGAACGACATCGACATCGTCTCGGTGTTCGAGGCAGTGGGGAAATATTCGAACGGAGACATGGACGATCGCGAGCTGAAACAGATCGAGCACCGCGCTATTCCCGGGCCGGGGGCTTGCGGCGGCATGTACACGGCGAACACGATGGCGTCGGCGGTCGAGGCGCTCGGCATGAGCCTGCCGAACAGTTCAGCGCAGGCGGCGATCTCGGAGGAAAAACGCAAGGACTGCCGCGCGGCGGGTCAAGCGGTGTTGCGACTCGTCGAAGCGAACATTCGGCCCAAGGATATTTTGACGCGCAAGGCATTCGAGAACGCGATCATCGTGGTGAACGCGCTCGGCGGATCGACCAACGCGGTGCTGCATCTGCTCGCGATGGCGCAGTGCATGGGCGTGAAACTTAGTCTCGACGATTTCACGCGAATCGGCAAACGCACGCCGGTGCTGGCCGATCTGAAGCCGAGCGGCAAATATGTCATGCAGCGTCTTATTGAAATCGGCGGCGTTGTGCCGCTGATGAAAATGTTGCTCGACAAGGGCGTGCTCCACGGCGACTGCATGACGGTGAGCGGGAAGACGGTCGCGCAGAATCTCGAGAAGGTGGGACCGTATCCGAAGAATCAGGACATCGTGCGGAGCTTCGAGAATCCGATTCATCCAGAGGGGAATCTGGTCATTCTCTATGGGAATCTTGCGCCGGGCGGCGCGGTGGCGAAAATCACCGGCAAGGAAGGCAGTCATTTCTCGGGCCGGGCGCGCGTGTACGGTTCCGAGGAGGACGCGCTGAAGTGTATCCTCGACGGGACGATCAAGAAAGGCGACGTGATCGTGATTCGTTATGAAGGGCCGAAGGGCGGACCCGGGATGCGCGAGATGCTCGCGCCTACTTCGGCGGTGATGGGTAAGGGACTGGGCGAGCATGTCGCGCTGATCACGGATGGGCGATTTTCCGGCGGGAGCCATGGCTTTGTCGTGGGACACATTACGCCGGAGGCGCAAGTCGGCGGGCCGCTCGCGATTGTGAAGAACGGGGACGGCATTATCATTGACGCGCAAAACCGCACGCTGACGCTGGACGTTTCGGAGCAGGAAATTGGGGCGCGATTGAGTAAGTGGAAAGCGCCGAAGGCTCGGTATACGAAGGGGGTGCTCGCGAAGTACGCGTACTTGGTCAGCTCGGCTTCGGAGGGCGCGGTGACGGACGGGAGTTTGGGGCTTTGAGATTTTCGCGCTGTGAGATGCTCGCGCAGAGGCGCAGACGCGCGGAGGGGTGATGGGAGGAATGGGAATGATGGGAAGAATGGGAGTTATGAGGGGATGAACGTGAGCGGCAGAGATTGTGTTTGAGATTGCTTTTAAGCGGTATGGGCCGATTACGGTGGCGACTGTTCAGTCGAGCCATGTGGTCGACCAGGAGGTTGTGCGGGAGTTTGGCGATCGGGTGGTTGCTTTTTTGGAGGATCATGCCGACCGGTATCTGCTGGTGAATTTGTCGCACGTCGAGTATTTGTCGAGCACGATGCTTT